>NZ_JBTYZO010000068.1:0-570 GCF_057808495.1 Hymenobacter sp. M1-2 | reverse complement strand
CGTAAGCTGCTCGTGCGCCTGCCAGGCACGGGTAAGACGCCGGCCGGCGCCAGCCTGACCACCATCCGCGTGCGCTTCGTGCCCGCTAGCAGTGCGGCCTCGGCCCCGCCCGCCGTAGCCCTAGCGAACTGGAGTCTTGGGCCACTGGCTGCGGCCCCGGCTCGCGTGGTCGAGGAGCACTGGACGATCTACCCCAACCCGGTGGCCGCGCGACTCACAGTGGTCGGCGGCCGTCAGGGCCGCCCCGTGCTGATCAGCGACCTGCTCGGGCGCGCCGTGTTGCAGACAGTGCTGCACGCCGACCAGACCGTCGACGTGCATGCGCTAGCGCCGGGTACTTACTTGCTCACGATAGGACAGGGGGCAGAGCGGCGCGTGAGCAAATTCATTAAGGCCAGCCGATGAAAGATCCTGCCCGCCGCGCGCTCCCGTCTTCGGCCCCTCCCAGCCGCCAGGCCGCCAGTCCCGCCGAGCATATTCTGCGCTTCACAGTTTGTTTGCACCACTTCCTTGCACACCCCTCATGAACATGAACTTCACTCACCAACCATCGTGCAACCCGCGTCGCTT
>NZ_JBTYZO010000067.1:0-655 GCF_057808495.1 Hymenobacter sp. M1-2 | reverse complement strand
ACCTCGTAGATGCGCACATCCTTCACGCGTGACACCTTGGCCGTGACTTCCGGCTCAAAGCCGAAGCGCTTCTCTTCTAGTGTAAGACCCTGAATAATGTCGCGGCGGAAGAGCTTGTAGCAGGTCTCCATGTCGGTCAGGTTCAGGTCGGTGCACATGTTGGAGAGGAAAGTCAGTATGGCGTTGCCGATGCTATGCCAGAAGAAGAGGATGCGGTGCGGGTGGCCGCCCATAAAGCGCGAGCCATAGACCACGTCGGCAAAGCCTTTGAGGATGGGCTTGAGCAGCAGGTTATATTCTTCCGGGTCGTATTCGAGGTCCGCATCCTGGATGATGACGTACTCGCCCGTAGCCTCGCGGATGCCGGTATGCAAGGCCGCCCCTTTTCCTTGATTGACACTGTGCTGTAGTAGCCGTAGCCCCATGGCGGGGTAGCGAGCGGCATACGCTTCAATAGCTGCCACGGAGTTGTCAGTGGAGCAGTCATTAACCAGAATAATCTCTTTTTGAATGTCGTTGACCAGCTTCAGTTCGCGCAGCAAATCCAAAATTTGATGGATGGTGCGGCCTTCGTTGTAAACCGGAATGACGATAGAGAGCTTCTCAATGTGTACCAAAGCGCAAATAGGCAGGATGGAAAGTCTGCAAAAGTAAG
>NZ_JBTYZO010000066.1:0-767 GCF_057808495.1 Hymenobacter sp. M1-2 | reverse complement strand
GCCACGGCCCCGGCGGGCAAGGTGTAGTCGAATGCCTGGTCGCCCCACCGCACTTTGAAGGTGTTCTGGCTGCTGCCATTGTTGAGGGCAATGAGCACCTTGGAGCCATCGGGGTTCTTGAACGCCACGTTTTCGATGCCGCCGCCGTAGGAGTTGGACGCAATCCGCACGGCACCCTGACGCACGAACTTGCTGGCGTGGCCGTAGGTGTAGTACTCCACGTTTCTGCTCGCGGTGCCCGTGTTGCTGTCAATGGTGAAGATGCCGCGGCAAGTCTGGCAGCCACCGTTGGTCGGACCGTTGTTCTGGTCGAGGGCCAGATTCCACATCAGCACGCTCTTGGCCCAGTTGCGCGTGTTGCCGATGATCAGGTTGGAGAGGTGCCAGCGCAGGTCGCCGGCCCAGTTGGAGGGTTCCGAGCCTGAGCACTCGGTAAACCAGATGTCCTTGTCGGGATACGCGTCGTGGGTCTGGCTCATGTTGCCCACCGAGCCGCCATAGCAATGGAAGGCCGCCCCGGCCGCGTACTGGCGAGCGGCGGCATCATCGTACACCTCGTTGGGGTAGTTGGGGTGGTCCCAGTTGTGGTCGTAGACGATGAGCTTGGTGTTGATGCCCGCATTCTGGAAGGCCGGCCCGATGTTGTCCTTTAGAAAGCTGGCCTGGCTGGCCGAGTTCATGCTCATCGACGGATAGTTGCCCGTAGCAAACTCCGGCTCGTTTTGCAGCGTGACGGCGTAGATGGGCAGCCCCACGTTGCCGTAGGC
>NZ_JBTYZO010000065.1:0-767 GCF_057808495.1 Hymenobacter sp. M1-2 | reverse complement strand
GCCTCTTCCACGCAAGTAAACCTGCGCTGGCTGAACGCCAACACGGCCGCCAGCGCGACGAGCATCCTGGTCGAGCGCTCGGCCGACGGCGGCACCACGTTTAGCCAACTGCTCGCGCGCCCGGCCACGGCCACCACCGCCGTCGATACGACGGCGCAGCCTGGCACGAGCTACTCCTACCGGGTGCGGGCCAACCGCTGCCAGCCTGCCCCCTGCCAACAGTCCGCCTACTCCAACGGGGTGAGCGTGCGCCCGCCGGTGGTCGTAGCGGGGGCGTACGAGCTGGTGGCGCGGCACTCGGGCCTGGCCCTGGACGTGGAGCAGAGCGGCACGGCCGACGGCACTTCCGTGCGCCAGTGGACGCCGAACCAGAGCGGGGCCCAGCAGTGGCAGGTGCAGCCCGTGGCCGGGGCGGTGGACACGTACACGCTCACGGCCCAGTGTTCGGGCAAGCGCTTGGCGGTGGACCAGAACGCGGCCACCAACGGCGGCTACACGGATGCCACGCAGAACGGGGTGCGCGTGTTCCAGTACGGGCAGGACGCGGCGGAGAACCGGCAGTGGCGCCTGGCACCGGTGGTGGGGGCACCAGCGGGGACGTACACGCTCACCAGCGTCTACTCGGGCAAGCGCCTGGCCGTGACGGGCGCCAGCCAGCAGCGCGGCACGGGCGCGGTGCAGCAGACGGCCAGCAGCGGGCTCCACCAGCAGTGGACCCTGACCCCCGTCACGGCTACTAGTGCCCGCTCGGCCAGCACCGCCAGCAG
>NZ_JBTYZO010000064.1:0-792 GCF_057808495.1 Hymenobacter sp. M1-2 | reverse complement strand
GGTCATGTACTGATTATGTAGAAATGCAGTACCTTGGGTCATGGTACTAGAACCCGTTTTATGCCCGGTGTGCCAGCAGCCGGAAGCGGTGTATCGCCACGGCAAGGCGACAGACGGCACGCAACGCTACCGCTGTACGGCCTGCCGCCGCACCTTTCAGTTGCGCTACCGGCACAAGATCCACGAGGCTGGCGTGCGCGCCCGCATCACTGCCCTGGCCCTGAATGGCAGCGGCATCCGCGACACGGCCCGCGTGCTCGGCATCAGCACGCAAGCGGTGATGGCGGAATTGAAAAAAAAATCGACGCGGTGAGCCACCACCCGCCCGTGCGGCCGGACTACGTGGCAGACCCGACCACGGCGCTAGCGCTATGCGCCGATGAGATGTGGTCGTTTGTGGGCTGTAAAAAGCAGCCGCGTTGGCTCTGGTGGGTGGAAGAAGCCTCCACGGGCCGTGTGGTGGCTTTCGTCTTTGGCCGACGCACCCACGCCACGTTCCGGCGCTTGCGCCAGCTACTAGGTCGGCTGGGACAGCCCCTGGTGCGGTGGTTCACCGACGCCTGGTGGGCGTACGTGGACGAGTTGGATCCGGCCACGCGGACCGAAGGCAAAGCGGCGCTCCAACGACTCGAGCGCAAGCATCTGACCCTGCGCACCCGCCTCAAGCGCTTGGCCCGCAAAACCATCTGCTTTTCCAAGAAGCAGTTCTTCCACGACGGCCTCATTACCTTGTTTATTTTTCACTTCTTCTTTTAGCCCTCTATAGCCTTTCTATACACTCATTACACGACC
>NZ_JBTYZO010000063.1:0-809 GCF_057808495.1 Hymenobacter sp. M1-2 | reverse complement strand
CTAGGTTGTACGGACAATTAGCGCAGCCACAACAAGGCCGCAACGAAATGGACCATTCCCAAGAAGCTGCTGGCCGTTTTCTCGTAGCGCGTGGCCAGCCGGCGGAACTGCTTGAGGCGGCTGAAAAAGCGTTCGACCTTATTGCGGTCCTTGTACAGGTTGCGGTCGATTACGCGTTGAACGAGGCGGTTCTTTTTGCTAGGAATCACGGCTTGGGCCCCGATGGCGGCCACGCAGGCGAGCACGGCATCGGTGTCGTACGCTTTGTCAGCCAGTACATTGCCGGCACCTGCGGCGGCCGGCAGCAACTCCGCCACGCGCCGGCAATCGGCTTGCTGGCCGGGGCCAAGCACGACGCGCAGCGGGTTGCCCAACGCGTCGACCACGGCGTGGATTTTGGTGCTCAGCCCGCCGCGGCTGCGGCCGAGGGCTTCGTCGCCGACGCGGCTTTTTTTTGGCTTCCCGCCGCCTGCGCGTGGGCCCGCACCACGGTCGAATCGAGCATGACCCAGTCGAGGTCGGGCTCCTGCACGGCCTCGAACAAGCGTTGCCAAAGGCCTTTTTGGGCCCAGCGCCGGCTGCGCCGGCGTAGCGTGTCGTGCTTGCCAAAGCGGGCCGGTAGTGCGCGCCAGGCGCACCCGTGGCGCGCTACCCAAAACACGGCGTTGAGAAAGAGCCGGTTATCGGTGCCGGTGCGGCCCACATCGCCGGCTTTACCCGATAAATGCGGCGACAAAGCGGCCCACGCACGGTCACTGATTTCGTCCAGATTACTCACGAACGCAAAGATAATTGTCCGTACAACCTAG
>NZ_JBTYZO010000062.1:0-844 GCF_057808495.1 Hymenobacter sp. M1-2 | reverse complement strand
AGAAGCTGTTTGAGTTAATTTCGGGTCATGGAAAAGTTAGTCCCGCCCTCGGCTCGAAAACGCTACAGTTCCGACCTTTCGGCCCGGGATTGGCATCGACTGGAGCCCTTGCTGCAAGTGCGGCGGCGCAGCAAATGGCCTCTGTTAAGCGTGGTGAACGCCGTGCTGTATGTGCTCAAAAACGGGTGCCTCTGGCGCGACTTGCCCGGGGATTTTCCGCCGTGGGGCACGGTGTACTGGTATTTTGCCAAATGGCAGGACGCGGGCATCCTGGACGAGTTAAACGCTTGTCTCAACGCCGCTTGCCGGGAGAATACCCCCAAAAAGGGCTGCCCACGTGCGTCATCATTGACACGCAAAGTGTGAAAAACGCGGCCACGGCCACCGGGGACACGGTTGGTTTCGATGCCGGCAAGCGGGTCAAAGGACGCAAGCGCCTGGTGCTAATTGACACGCTAGGCAACGTACTGGCCAGCCGGGTCGTGCCGGCCCACGTCTCGGATGCGGCGGCCGCCATCGCCTTCTGGGACGAAGTCGCCGCCACGCACCCGCTCTTGGGGCAGGTGCAAGTCGTGATGGGCGACAGCTCGTTTGCCGGCCTTTTCGCCGACCACCTAGCCCTGCGCTACGGTGTGCGATTTGAAAAACCTGCGCATATCGTACTGAAAAAGCAAAACTTCTGCATCCATCAAACACGCTGGCTGGTCGAACGCACGTTGGCTTGGCTCAGCGCCAACCGCCGCTTATCGAAGGAATACGACCGACGGCTGACGCGAGCCAATGCCTGGATACTGTGGGCCAACATTCGTCGTATTCTCAAATTCTGCTAACTCAAACAGCTTCT
>NZ_JBTYZO010000061.1:0-876 GCF_057808495.1 Hymenobacter sp. M1-2 | reverse complement strand
TTTTGCCACTGCGCACAGACAAATTCGTGCGGGGTAGCCCGCGCAGGGTCTTGAGGCGCTTGGCGTGGTTGTAGGCCAGCAAAAAGGCGTGCAGGTGCTCGTTGAGTTCCTCCGTGTTCTGGTAGTGGAAGCGCTGGACGGTGGCTTCTTTGAGGGTGCGGTTGAGGCGCTCGACCTGGCCGTTGGTCCACGGGTGCGCCGGTTTGGTCAGGCGCTGCTCCACGCCGTAGGCGCGGCAAATGCGGGCAACACTGTGCCCGCCCGGAAACCACTGGTGGGGTTGCAGCGTGAATTGCACCCCGTTGTCGGTCAGCACGGTGTGGGCTTTGTAGGGCAGCTTTTCCAGCACCCGCCGCAGAAAGTCGGCCGCGACCATGCGCGTCGCTCGCGGGTGCAACTCGGCACAGGCCACTTTGCTGGCGGAAGTCAATGGCCACGAACAGGTACTGGCGGCCTTCTTCGGTCTGCACCTCGGCAAAATCGACGTGCAGGTAGCCGATGGGGGTAATCCTTGCATTTCTTCTTCGGCGGGCTCTGCCTGTCTTCGCTCAGCGGCAGACGACTGATGCCGTGGCGCTGGAAGCAGCGGTGCAGGGCCGAGCGCGACAAGTGCGGAATCGTGGCCTGTAGCGCGTACAAGCAGTCGTCCAGCGCCAGCAAGGTGTGCCGCCGAAAGGCCACCGCGATGGCTTCTTGTTCGGCCGTGAGCACCGTCGAAGCCGGTTCGGGGCCCATGCGCGCATCGGTTGTGGTCGGACGCTGGCGCCACTTGGCCACCGTTTTGGGGTTGAGGCTGTAACGCGTGGCTACGCTTTGTAGGCTTTCCGGGCTGTGTTGGATAGCGCGCCGTACTGCCGCCGCTCAAGCGGGCGCTGC
>NZ_JBTYZO010000060.1:0-949 GCF_057808495.1 Hymenobacter sp. M1-2 | reverse complement strand
ACCCAAGTTGCAGGCTATAGCCCGAATCGGTCGATAGCGTGAACGAAGACGAAGAGACCGATTTTCAGAGCGAAGCCGGCAGCGGAGGTAGCATGCATCTTTTTGGGGAACCGGCCGGTCAGGCCGCTGAAGCAGGTTTCGATGCCGTGGCGGAAATGTCGAATCAGAAAGGCACGGGCCGGGTCGTGGGGGCGTTTACTGGTGTGGCGGCGGGCCGTGTGCTGCTGGCAAGCAGTGGCTTCTTCAAAGATGGCTTCGTGGGCATAGTCGGTGTAGGCCGCGTCGGTGTAGAGCACGCTGCCCGGGGGCAGGTCCGGGTCCAGTTGGCGCAACCCGGTCATATCCGCTTCGCTGCCAGGGTGAATGTGATAGGCTACGGGTAGGCCGTCGACCGTGGCGATGACCTGCACTTTGACGCCGTAAAACCAGCTGCGTTTGCTGGCACAACGGCCCCGGTAGGCCTTGCCCGTCAGCAGCTTACTGCGCCCAATGCGCGTGTTATGGCACACCGCCACCGGAAAGGAATCGAGCACGTAGCGGGCCTCGGTGTTCAGCTGTTGCAACACTTGGCCGAAGCAGGCGAAGACTTCGTCCAGCACGTCGCGCAAGCGGTGCAGCTGACGCGAGAAGTTGCTTTTGTGCAACGTGCGTTGGCCCCAGTGGCCCTGCATGTAGCGCTGGGCCTGACAGAAATTGCCCCCGAAGTAGCGTGCCGCTACCAGGGCCGTCGTGAGCACTTCTGCGTCCGACAGGTGCCGCTGCGCGTCCGGTGTCGGCGCCCACGCCGGGCGCACCAAGGCCAGCAAATCGTCGATAAAGCAGTACATTGCTACGGTCTGTTCTGTCATGGAAACGAGTCTGGAGTGAAGCGTCGAATACTTCAAACCTACTCGGTTACATGCGGAACAGACTTTTTTGACCTAGGCCTACTACCTCGCAACTTGGGTTA
>NZ_JBTYZO010000005.1:0-245846 GCF_057808495.1 Hymenobacter sp. M1-2 | reverse complement strand
ACTGATTTCGTCCAGATTACTCACGAACGCAAAGATAATTGTCCGTACAACCTAGATCATGGGCGTTTTCTTTCAACGGCTACTTTCTATTAATTAAATGCCAGCAGGCCCGAACCAACCTAGAGTGTGTGGGCCTGCTGCTACACGGAGAGGTGCAAGACGGGCTTGTGGCCGCTTTTATGTTTATCAAGGAAGCATTTATATGGCGCCACGGTCTGTTTCATGCTGAGTAAGGGTTAGGGAAGGGGCGCTGGATATTTCAAGCCGAGTTCCGCCTAAGAAAAACCTTTTCCTGCCCCAACTCCCTCGACGTTAAGTCTGCAAGCATACAAGCGTGAACGAACTACTAGGCTGAAAGCTATAGCAGCCTTAAATAACAACTCTTATAAACCCTTTTATCAGAACAGAAATGTATAAATTGCGCCGTTTTTATTCATTTCGATTTCAACAAATTTTTTCGTTGCAATGTCTAATACGATAGCAACTCATTTTTCCACCTTGTGGCCTAAAAGCGCTGCAATCGGCGTAAGCGTAATGGTTGCTATTCTAATGACGGTCTATTATCGGTGCATCCTCATTAACTTGGAAGTAGGTACTGACGTTCAAGCTCATGTAAGTTTATTTGTTCAATATTGTAACACCGGCTTAGCTCTTCCTGCTAATTGCGGCTTTTACCTTACTATTTACTTGCTTTCTGGCTTCAGTTGTGACGAAAACCTACTTTTGAAAACAGCTGTACTAGTCATGGGCTTAAGTTGGGGTACCACCGTTTATATATCAGCACGAATTGGGCTTTCTGTCCTGAATCCTGTCACCCCCACAAACCGCTTATGGGCCACTTTGGCTGCTGCTATTATCTCGTGCCTAGTTTTTCCTGTTCCATTAAGCGATGAGTACTCCTCATTCTACTACGTAGGCTTGCTAGTACCCAATGTTTTTCACAATTCTACTTGGCTAACAGCATTACCCTTCACAATAGTTGCTTTCGGCATTGGGGTACGGCAGTTGCAAAGTAAAATACGGGATACGCGCTGGGATATAATTATGGCCATAGCACTTGTCATCAGCGCTATATTTAAACCTAGTTTCGCTTTTGGTTTCGTTCCAGCCTACGGGTTAATGCTCGCCTTTAAGACGCGTTTTCGAGTGTTGTCTCTCATGTTGCGTGCTTGGCCGCTAATACCAGTAGTACTGTGCATTTTTCTTCAGTCCCGCTACATTGCAGCGCACCCTGAAGCCAGTGGTGGAGGCCAGGGCTCTACCTTTGCTTTATCCTTCCCAGCTGGCTGGAGCACCTTCCTACCTGATTTCACTAATGTGCAGGTATGGCTGCTTTTTGCCAGTTCATTCGCTTTACCCGTGCTAACTTATGCGCTCAAACCTGGTTGGTTACGGCGCACAAGTCATCAGTTAGCGCTATCGGCAGTATTAATTGCCTTTGCTCAATTCATGTTAATATATGAAGAGGGTTCGCGAGCTGGTCACGGCAACTTTACTTGGCAGGTAGTGAGCACCTTGCATTTGCTTTACTGGATAGTATTACACGATGCTTTTACTGATTCTTGGGGGTTAACGCGACTAGCTCGTACACGCCATTTACTACTGCTAGCTGCCTTGGGAATCTGTTTAATGAGTGGCGGTACCTATCTGTACCGCATCACAGAGATTCGTAGTTACTTCTGAGATCCGTAGCTCTAGGTGAACCAATTGGCATTAGGAAGATGTCTAGACTTATCCGGTGTTCTGCCACGCAAATACTATCGTCAGGTGTCCGCTAAGATGTTGCCCAAAGGCCACCATAATAGCTTTTCGTTCTTTTCCGAATTACAATTAATTAGGAAGGCGTTCACGTTGATCTAGTCAGGTGGAAACCAACCATCAGCTCGTATACTAAGCCAGAGCCAGGGTTCAATGCTACCTGCTTCACTTCATGGTGAGAGACATCTTGCGCAGTCGCGATGCCTCTAGACCCCAAACGCCGCAAAGCCCTCGCTAACGGAGTTGGTTGGGGTTTTGCGGTTCATTTACAGGAGATTAATTCTTACCGTTGTGGCCGCTTAGCGTTTGCCGCTATTCACGTTGCCGAGGCCAGCCTCTCTCGTGCGCCGGGCAGTATCGGCCGCATCATTCGCGTCGCTGGCCGTAATGGGACCGTCCGATTGGAAAGGCGAATCGTTGACAGTGCCACTCGTGCGTCCTACATCGGTGCCGCCGTTCGTTGAGTTGTATATTTCGTCTCCGTCCGTTCGGGCGTGGTCTGGGCTAGGGTCGTTGCGGTTCCCGTGGGGTTGGGTGGGAGCCGGATTGAGGTTGGGCTGGCTCGCGTTGGTTTGGGCGTCAGTCAGGACTATGTTCGTCTGCTGGTTATCGAGGTTGTTTGCTTCGTGGGTTGCCATGATGCTGATGCAGTTATGGTGGAGAAGAATTTCACTTTCTCAAACGCGGTACTGCCGACGCAGGATGCTAAGGTTGAGCTTAAACGTCTCATCTATCATCGGCTACTTGCTTTCTAACCTCTTACTTGCCTCAATGCCGACGCTGTTGCTGCGCCGAATTACAGCAGCCTCAAAGGCTCAGCAACAAGGCAGGCTTTCTATCGTTGACAATTTTATCAATCTATAAATGAACAACATACAAACAAGTCGCAGCACGTATCGAAACTTGACTTGTGGTTTTGGCACGGTTTTGTAATTACTCTTTTCCGAAGCCGGCTTTCCTTACCGCACACCGCGGCTCCGGCCTTCCACCTCAACTTTTCTCGTCATGAACACGCAACGACTTTTCGGCCGGCTGGCCGCGGCTACCTTATTGTTTTCGGCTTTCAGCTTCTCGGCACAGGCGCAGATTCAACCCCACCGCGTGCCGGCCTATTCTGGCAAGCCCACGCCCGTTCGCTCTTCCTATTCCACTTCGAAGACTGCCAGCCAAGGTGCCCAAATCGGCATCCGGGCCGGTGTAAACGTGTCTGACTGGTCCGGCGACGCGGTGCAAAGCGTGATGGACCTCGCTGGCTACACCAACGGAGCCGTCAATAAGTCCATGAAGCCGGGCTTCCACGCGGGCCTTTACGCCACGCTGCCGCTAGGTCCCGGTTTCGCCATCGAGCCGGCCGTGTTGTACTCCGAAAAAGGCACCAAGCTTACGGGTACGCTGCCTTTCGAGAAACTCAACTTTCTGAATGCCAAAGTCACGGCTACTTCGCGCATGACGTACATCGACGTGCCAGTGCTGGCCAAAGCCTACATCACGCCAGGTTTCTACCTGTTTGCTGGCCCACAAGCCTCCTTTCTGGTTAGCAACAAAGTACGCGTAGAAGCCGGGGCCCTCGGCGTGGAAGCCTATCAGCAGGACTTCGACGTGAAAAACCAATTTCGCCAAGTCGATTTCAGCGTGACGGGCGGCCTGGGCTACCAGTTCACGAACGGCTTTGGCCTGAGCGCCGGCTACGACTACGGCCTCTCCTCGCTCGACAAAAACAACCGCTTCGACGCGCGGAATCAAGTGGTGAAAGCGTCGGTGAACTACTCGTTCTAAGTGTTGAGAAGTGAGACTGACGAATGTCTTGCAGAAGCTATTAAACAAGAGTCGTTGCGTCTGTTTCAGGTGGCCACTTCGACTACTTAGGCTGAATCTCACTCTAGTCTGGCCTTACAAAAAAGCCCCGCTGCTAACCAGCGGGGCTTTTTGCGTCTTCCGGCTCCCTCTTCCACAACCTCCGAAAGACGCTCCTATACTTCACTTCAATACAATAGTGTCTACCAGCTGGCTCTCCTCTGAAGAAAGAAGTCCAGAGAATGCCGTTCAACTCGACACCCGGCACAAGCGGAAGCTTGTGTCACTCCAGAAGGCCAGGCCGGGTCCGGCGAGTAGGCGGCACAAGCCGCCTGCAAACAGCTTGTGCCTCTCGCCGGAGCTGGTGAGTGAATTTCCCGACCTGACCCAGTTTTCTTAGCGTGCCCCGTAGCTTTCCACCACGGGCCGCAACCCTTCCGCAGCCCGCACCAACCGTACTAATTCTGCTCGGTAACCTTCCGCATCTTTACCCCGCGCTCCTTCCGCTAGCTTGGCCGTAGCCGCAAACGTGGCCTCGCCCCGATAATCCGATTCTCGCAACAACATCCCGAATTGGGCGACGGCAGCAGCAAAACGCAAGTTCTCCGATGCGCGTTCCAGCGGCGCGGCCGGACCGCGCAATACCCGTTCCAGCAGTTGGCTTTTGCTGCCCTGCGGCTGCTTGTAGCGCATTTTCACGGTCAGCAAATCCGATGAAATTGGCGCAGCTTTTTCCGGGGCGTTGGCTTGGTACTTTAGCTTATCCACCGCGGCGGGGGCACCCACGGGCACCACTTCGTAGAGAGCCGTGACGGTGTGGCCGGCGCCCATTTCGCCGGCGTCTTTACGGTCGTTGTTGAAGTCCTCGTCGGCCAGCGTGCGGTTTTCGTAGCCGATGAGGCGGTATTCCCGCACCCGGTTGGGGTTGAACTCCACTTGCAGCTTCACGTCTTTGGCCAGCGTGAAGAGTGTGCCGCCGAACTGCCGCACCAGCACCCGGCGTGCTTCATCAAGGTTGTCGAGGTAGGCATAGTTGCCATTGCCTTTGTCGGCGAGCAGCTCCATCTTTTTGTCTTGGTAGTTGCCCTGGCCCACGCCCAGCACGGTCAGGAACACGCCTGATTCTCGCTCCTGCACCACCAGCCGCTCCATCGCGTCGTCCGATTGTTCACCCACATTGAAGTCGCCATCAGTGGCTAGGATTACGCGGTTGTTACCTTCTTTTTGAAAATTGTCGCGGGCCACTTGGTAGGCCAGGCGCAGGCCCGCGCCACCGGCAGTGGAGCCACCAGCCTGGAGGTTATCGATGGCGCGCAGAATTTCGGCGCGCTTGGTGCCGGGCGTGGGTGGCAGCACCAGGCCAGCCGCGCCGGCGTACACCACCAGTGCCACTTTATCTTGGGGCCGCAGTTCTTTCACCAGCAGCCGTAACCCAGCCTGTACCAACGGTAACCGGTCGGCCCCCATCATCGACCCCGACACGTCTACCAGAAACACCAGGTTGGCGGGCGGCAGCTTATCGGTGTTCACGGTTTTGCCTTGTAGCGCCACCTGCACCAGTTGGTGCTCGGGGTTCCAGGGACAAGCGGCTAGCTCGGTCGTCACGGAAAACGGGTCTAAGCTGGTGGGCTGCGGGAAATCGTACTGGAAATAGTTGATCATCTCTTCCACGCGCACGGCGTCACGCGGGGGCAGTTGGCCCTGTTGCAGAAAGCGCCGCACATTGGAGTAGCTGGCCGCGTCCACATCGATGCTGAACGTGCTCAGCGGCTCCTTCTGCGCGTTGTGAAAGCCGTTTTCCTTGATGGCCGCATACGATTCGCCTTCGCCCGGCACGGGGCGCGGCGCTGGGTAGTATGTTGGGCTCGGTAGGCTTCTCTGCCGCTGAACAGCAGCTCCAGCCACAGCAGCTTTCATTGCTCTTCCATTCAGGCCGCTGGCTTGCCCTGCCTCCTCTTGCACCGGAGTCGCGCTGCCTTGTGCATCAGGCATTGGCACTGGCATTGCGTCTGCTGGCACTACGTCTATTACTACTACTTCCTTTAGTTGCTTGGCTTCCGGGCGTAATGCTACGTTTACCAGCCGGCGCGTGCCCACCTTTATCTCCGCCGAAGTGTAGCCGATAAAACTGACCATCAATGTCCTATGGTCCTTCGGCATCACCAGCGAATAGTGCCCTCGGCTGTTTGTGGAAGTGCCGACGGTGGTGCCTTTCACTAGCACCGTTACGCCGGGCAGGCCCTGGCCGGTGGCGCGGTCCGTGACGCGGCCGTGCACCCTGAGCGTATCAGCGGCGGCCATTGGCTCGATACGCTTTATCGTTTGGCGTTGCGCTCCGGTAGCGAGGCTGAAGACGAGGCCGCCAGCCAATGCCAGCAGCGGAAGAAGTTGATTTCTCATGGGTCAGGCAGGCTTTGGTGAAGGTGATATCCCTTTGATGCCTAGCCGATGACGATTCCACACGTCCCCGAAAAAAATTTGAGTCTCTGCCCTACCCCGAAACAGTGCTCCATATTGATTCACCCTTTCCATACCTTAAATCCCGTTAGTTCTCGGTTTCTGTAAGGCCACTGTTCCTTTTCGCTCCGTAGCTCTCTTGGGCCCTGGAAAACCTGCGCAAGCCCATGAAACAGGCCGGAGTTGTGCGGCCACGCTATTGTTGAGAGGTCCTATGGTAGTCGCATAGTTGCATCTGCCTATGCCTGTGCGGGCTCATACCTAGCCGCTTGACAGTTCCGGCCGGTGGCGTACCTTTGAAGCTATGGAAACGCAAGCCCCAACTCTCGTCCAAGACACCGCCATTTTCGACCTGATTCAGCGCGAAAAGGAGCGGCAAACTCACGGCATTGAACTCATTGCCTCCGAAAATTACGTTTCGGAGCAGGTGATGCGGGCGCAGGGCTCCATCCTCACCAACAAGTACGCGGAGGGTCTGCCCGGCAAACGCTACTATGGTGGCTGCGAAATAGTGGACCAGATCGAGCAATTGGCCATCGACCGAGCTAAGGCGTTGTTTGGCGTGGAATGGGTGAACGTGCAGCCGCACTCCGGCGCGCAAGCCAACGCCGCCGTCATGCTGGCCATCCTCAACCCCGGCGACAAAATTCTTGGCTTCGATCTTTCGCACGGCGGCCACCTTACCCACGGCTCGCCCGTCAACTTCTCTGGCAAGCTCTACAAGCCTTCCTTCTATGGCGTGGAGCGCGAAACGGGCCTCATCGACTGGGAGAAAGTGAAGGAAACCGCCCGCCGCGAACAGCCCAAACTCATCATCTGCGGCGCCTCAGCCTACTCCCGCGACTGGGACTACCAAGCCCTGCGCGAAGCCGCCGACGAGGTAGGCGCCCTGCTACTGGCCGATATTTCGCACCCCAGTGGCCTCATCGCCAAAGGCCTGCTCAACAACCCGTTCGACTATTGCCACATCGTCACGACGACGACGCACAAGACCCTGCGCGGCCCGCGCGGCGGCCTTATCATGCTCGGCAAAGACTTTGAAAATCCCTTCGGCATCAAGACGCCGAAAGGTGAGATTCGAATGATGAGCAGCTTGCTCGACGGCGCCGTGTTCCCCGGCACCCAGGGCGGCCCGTTGGAGCACGTGATTGGCGCTAAAGCCGTGGCGTTCGGCGAGGCACTGAGCGACGCGTACACCGACTACACCCACCAGGTGATTCGGAACGCCCAGGCGCTGGCCAACGGCTTCGTGGAGCGGGGCTACCAGATTATTTCCGGCGGCACCGACAACCACCTCATGCTCATCGACCTGCGTTCCAAGGGCCTCACCGGCAAGCTTGCCGAAAACACCCTCGTGAAGGCCGACATCACCATCAACAAAAACATGGTGCCCTTCGATGATAAGTCGCCCTTCGTAACCAGCGGCATGCGCATCGGCTCGGCGGCCGTCACGACGCGCGGCCTGCGCGAAACGGATATGGCCCGCATCGTTGACCTCATTGACGACGTGCTGATGCACCACGACGACGACGCCCACCTGCTGCATGTGCGCGGCCAGGTGAACGAGTGGATGCAGCAGTTTCCGCTCTTTTTCTGAACAATGGGCGAATGAGCGGATGAGCGAATGAAAACGAGGGCAACATCCTGCCAGCCGTAAATTTCGTTCGTGTCTCGATTTCCATCGCTTGCAATTCGCTCATTTGCTCATTCACCCATTCGCTCATTGCTTTGAATACCGAACAACCAGCCATAGGCGAACCCCAGGTCGAAATGTCGTTTATCGACCATCTGGAGGCCTTGCGGTGGCACATCATCCGCGCGGCCATCTCGATTGTCATTTTCTCCACGGCCGCTTTTTTCGCCAAAGACTTCCTCTTCCACGACCTTATTCTGGGGCCTTCGCGCAAAGAATTTTGGACCTACGACGTCTTCTGCCGGTTCGGCAAGTGGATAGGGGCGCCGGAGTTGTGCATCGACAACATCGGCTTTATCATTCAGAACCGCGAGATGAGCGGGCAGCTAACCATGCACATCAGCACTGCCTTCATTGTAGGGTTGGTGCTGGCCTTTCCGTACACGTTCTGGGAAATCTGGCGCTTCATCAAGCCGGGTTTGTATCCGCACGAGCGTGCTAATTCGCGCGGGGCGGTGTTTTTCGTGTCGGTGCTATTTCTTATTGGGCTGCTGTTCGGCTACTACATTGCGGCCCCGCTGAGCATTAACTTTCTGGCTTCCTATCAGATAGACCCTACCATCGAAAACCAGATCGACATGCAGAGCTACATCAGTACGCTCACCACCATGTCCGTCTCGTCGGCTTTTGTGTTTGAGTTGCCGATGATTGTGTTCTTCCTGGCCAAAGCCGGCATCGTGACGCCCGAAATCATGCGGCTCTACCGCAAGCATGCCATTGTGGTTATCCTGATTGTGGCGGCCATCATCACGCCCCCGGATGTGTCGGCCCAGCTTATCGTCACGATTCCGATTCTGTTGCTTTACGAGCTGAGCATCCACATTGCGCACATCGTAACCCGCAACCGCACCAAACAACTCAACGAGCAGTTGGCCAAAAACAACGGCGTTTCCTAGGCTTTCGCTTAACTCAGCTTTCCATTGATTGGGCCGCGAGTCGTTAGATTCACCTCGCCGGTTCTCTTAAGCCGCCAACGAAACAAGCTACCGCGTATGACCACCCATTCCACCACGCCCATTGCTCTCGGCTCCGACCACGCCGGTTTTGCCTACAAGCAAATGCTGCTCAACTGGCTGCGCGACAACGGCTACAAAGTCCGCGACTTCGGCACCCACTCCGCTGAGTCCGTGGATTACCCCGATTTCGTGCACCCGCTGGCTTCCGCTATTACAAGCGGCGAGTTGGAGCGCGGCATTTTGATTTGCGGGTCCGCCAACGGCGTGTGCATCACGGCCAACAAGCACCGCGGCATTCGGGCAGCCATTGCCTGGGAGCCCGAATTAGCCACTCTGGCCCGCCAGCACAATGATGCCAATATCGTGTGCGTACCGGCCCGCTTCGTGAGCGAGGAAGTGGCCCGCGGCATCGTAAGCCAGTTTCTGAATACTGCCTTCGAAGGCGGCCGTCACCAAAACCGAGTCAATAAGATTGATTGTTGAGATAAATGGTTAAATGGCTGAATGGTTAAATGGTTGGTCGTTCAACGAGCCGCGAGAACGACCAACCATTTAACCATTCAGCCATTTAACCATTTACCTCAACCGATACACCCGCTTGAGGTCGGTGGGCTGGTAGCGGCCGAAGACGGCGGGAACTTTGTATTGCAGCTCCGCTAGGCGGTTGGTTTGGTCGATGAGTACGTCGGGTGGGGCGGGCGAGAGGTTGCGGGCCAGGCGATAAACGGCGGCGTACTGGTTCAGATAGCCAAAATCGGCGTGGGCCAGGCGCCAGTCAAGGTAGGGCGAGGCGGGGCGGTTGTTGATGTAGGGGCGCATATCAGGGCCGAGCACCAGCAGGCGTTGGCCGCTCAGGCGAGCATAGGCGGGATTCAGTTGCATGGCGTAGCGGCTTTCGGCCGGCAGGCGCATCACTCCATCCAGACGGAGCAGCTCGCGGTAACGCAGCACTACCACGCCGCTTAATACCGTCAGAAAAAGCACTTCCACCACCCATCCGCGCGCGGCTTTCTGCCACAGAAATAGGCTGAAGTAGGTGATGGGCGGCAGCACCAGCACCAGCGTACCAGGCGCGGTGCCACGTCCCACGGCCACCATCAGGCCCGCCACCAGCAGCCACACCAGCATCAGTTGCTGAAACTTGATCTGGAATACAAGGCCCAGCGATGTTGTGAAGCTACGGGCCAAGGCCAGCAAAAGCACCAGACCCGGCAGCAGCAGCAGGCGCCACTGCAAGCCTAGCGGCAACCCATCGGCCCCCAGCACGAGGCCGCTGAAGGTAGGAATGAGGTGAAACTGCCGGAAGTTGGGCAGGGCGTCGTTGTAGAGGAAAAACGTGGTGGCCACCGCGTACGGAAACCCAAACCCGCAGAGCAGCAGCAGGAAGCTGCGAAACGAATTGGCAGCGAAGATAATAACGGCAAACAGCCCAACCAGCAGAAACAGCGCCAGCGGTAGGTAGCACAACGCCGCCACGCCCACCAGAAACCCCGCCCGAAACAGTCGTCGGTTGTCGTAGCCTTCGCGGGAAGTAGGCAGCAAGGCACTGATCCCCAGGATGATGAAGGTGTGCCCTAGCAGCAGCGGCGAAAGCGTGTCGAGGTCGGTACTGACGCTAGCTAATAGCAGATACACTAGTGCCACTACGTAGCCCCGCTCTGGGTGCACGTCGGCGCGGTTGAGCACGAAGTTCAGACGCAAGGCTTGCAACACCAGCAAGCCCAACGACAACAGACGGTACAGCCAAAGCGGCCGCGACGCCACCAAATCGAGACCACCGAAAAGGGTGGCGGCTAGCGGGGCGGTGGCATCATACACGTCGCGGTACAGCAAAGAGCCGCCGTGCAGCCGCTCGCCCACCAGCAAGGCCCGTAGCTCGACGGCCGTCAGCGGAACGCCCCACCAAAGCAGTGGCAGCCGAATGGTCAGCACCAGCACCAGCAACGCGACCAGGCGCGTAGGCAAAGGGCTTTTGAAAAATTGAAGCAAGAGTGGTAGTTATTTGATGTGCTGATTTTTCGATGTGCTAATGTGCTGATAGGTGGACGAGTGGATGGGCTGATGGGGGAGAGTGAAGAAGAAAATAGGTGCTTGGGGGATGAAGCGGGTAAAGATACTCTCATCTTGAATGCAGCGCAGGACCTTCTTGTCAGTGAATAAATCGTAGCTACGATTATCCCTCTCACTGAAGAGAATCTTCCGCTGCCCTAGGATGCCAAACGTGTTACCTGTTCCCTCATCACCTCCTCACTTAATCACCTCCTCACCCAATCACCTTCTCGCCTCCCTATCTTTGCGCGTTCTTATGGAAAGTAAACGACAACAGAAAGTAGCCAGCTTGCTGCAACAAGAGCTGGCCGCCGTATTTCAGCGCGAATTGCCCCACTTGTTCCCAGGCCTGGCGCCGGGCATCAGCACGGTGCGCGTATCGCCCGACTTAGGAGTAGCCCGCGTGTACCTGAGCCAGTTGCTGGCCCGCGAAGGCAGCGGCGAAGAGACGCTGGCTTTGGTGCGTGACAACCAGAAGGTGATCCGGCAGGCGCTGGCCAAGCGTATTCGGCAGCAGCTGCGCATCGTGCCCGACTTGGTGTTTTTCCTCGACGACTCGGCTGCTTACGCTGCCAAGATGGACCAAGTGCTGGGCCAACTCAATATTCCCACCGAAGACCCCAAAACCGACGAACAGCCCGACGAAGCAGCCCCCAAACGTCCCAAGCTCTTCGCCGACGATGACGAATAGATTTTAGTGCGTAGTGGTTGGTGCTTAGTGCTTAGTAGCTGGAACTTAGGTTATTCATGAATCCTACGCACCAGGCACTACGCACCAGGCACTAAGCACTAAGCACCAAGCATTAAGCACCAAAAACTTGCACTACGACCCCATAAAACGCTCTTTGGGCGAGGTCTTCAACCGCACACCACTGCTGCGGCGCCTCTTCTACCACCTGCTCGACTTGCTGCTGCTGCGTACCTGGCACGTGCACCGGGAGTTGCGGCAGTGGGCCAAAGGCCGTACCAACGAGGCGCTCAACATTCTCGATGCCGGTTCCGGCTACGGCCAGTACACCTACTGGCTGACCGGCATGAGCAAGAAATGGCAGATTCTGGCCGTGGATGTGAAGGATGAGCAGGTAGCCGACTCCAACCAGTTCTTCCGCCAGATTGGGCGCACCAACGCCCAGTTTGCGGTGCAGGATCTGGTGCTGTATCAGGAGCCCAACACCTTCGATCTGGCATTGTCGGTTGACGTGATGGAGCATATTCTGGAAGACGTGGAAGTGTTTCGCAACATCCACGCCTCGCTCAAAGACGGCGGGATGCTGCTCATTTCCACTCCTTCCGACCAAGGCGGCTCCGACGTGCACGGCGACAACGAAACGAGCTTCATCGAAGAGCACGTGCGCGACGGCTACAACATTCACGAGATTCAACAAAAGCTGCGCACCGCCGGCTTCGAGCGGATTGAAGCCCGCTACAGCTACGGCGAACCAGGGCAGATTTCGTGGCGCCTCAGCATGAAATACCCGATTTTGATGCTCGGCTATTCGCGCTGGCTTTTCGTGCTGCTGCCGTTCTACTATCTGCTCACGTTTCCGCTGTGTCTGCTGCTGAACTGGCTCGACGCTCGTACCATGCACGATTCCGGCACTGGGCTTATCGTAAAAGCCTGGAAGTAGCCGCGCAGAAGCTGTTACCTTTTCGGGTGGGCGGCGTATCTTGGGGCTCCTACTCGCGTCTTCTCGCATTTCCTATGGCCGCCCAACCTGAACTTCTTCACGTACTCCAGCAACTCGTAGTGCGCCTCGACCAGCAGGATCAATTGACTGAGAAAATCCTGCTGCGCCTCGACCGCCAGGAGCAACAAATGGAACGTACTAATTCCATTCTGGAGACAGTAGTGACCGTGCAGAATAAGATGCTGGACCAAATGCAGCTTCTCTACGACGACCAGTATCGGTTCAACCAGGCTCAGCTTTCCTTCAACGCCCGGCAAGAAGAAGTTAACGAGCAGCAGCAGCGCTTCAATGCCCGGCAGGAAGAAACGGATGCCATTCTCTTATCAGAACTGCGTGAAATCCGCGCCGATTTGCGCGAGTTGAAAAACGTAGTCCTCACTGACCATGAGGAACGCCTGCGCCGCCTCGAAGACTTTATGCGTCGCGCCAGCTAAATAGCTTATCACCCCTCACCCTAGCTCTCCGCCGTTCCACCTCCCGCGCCCCGCATGAACGTTCCGTTGCTCATTGCCCGGCGTTATTTTCTCTCGAAGAAGAAGCGCAACATCATCAGCATCATCTCCAACATCTCCATGATCGGCGTGGCGGTGGGAACGATGGCGCTGATTATTGTGCTGTCGGTATTCAACGGGCTGGAAGACTTGGTGCGCACACTTTACGGCAAGTCGGACCCCGATCTGCTGATAACGGCGGTGCAGGGCAAGTCTTTCGAGGTGAATGAAAAGATGCTCGGCGGCCTGCGCAAGATCCGGGGCGTGGGACTGCTTACAGAAGTCATCGAAGACAACGCGCTACTGCAGTACCACGACCGCCAGATGGTGGTGAAGATGAAAGGCGTTTCGGAAAACTACTACACCCAGAGCAACATCGACTCGGCTATCAGGGAAGGCGACCACCGCTTGCGCCGGGGCGGCCAGCCCTACGCCCTAATTGGGGCCGGCGTGCAGCACGAGTTGAGCATTGCCCTCAACAATCGTTTTGCCCCGCTCCGCCTGCTGTATCCCCGCAATACGGGCCGTAAAACGTTGTCGCTCAACCCTGAAACGGCGTTTACGGAGCAGACCATCGTGGCGGGCGGCGTGTTTATGATTGAGCAGCACATCGACGACAGCTACATTTTCGTGCCCATAGAGTTTGCCCAGAACCTGCTGCAATACGGCAGCCGCCGCACGGCCTTGGAGGTGAACGTGGGTGATGAGCACGACATTCAGAAAGTGAAGGTTCAGGTGAAACAGTATCTGGGTTCGAGCTTTAAAGTTCTTGACTCCGATGAGCAACACGTGAGCTTGCTCAAGGCCATCAAAGTGGAGAAGATGTTCGTCTTCATCACCTTCGCCTTCATCCTGCTCATTGCCTCGCTCAACATCTTCTTTTCGCTCTCGATGCTCGTTATCGACAAGCGCAAGGACGTAGCCATTCTCCTGGCCATGGGCGCCACGCCGCACGATATTAGGCGCATTTTTCTGCTCGAAGGTGCTATTGTAGCCCTAGTAGGCGCCATTACGGGACTGTTTCTGGGCATTGCTATCTGCTGGATTCAGCAAACGTTTCACGTTGTCGGCATGGGCATGGCCACTAGCATTGTGAACTGGTACCCAGTGAAAATGCAGCTCTCCGACATCCTACTTACTGGGCTAGCAATTATCATTATCACCATCACCGTCTCCATCCGTCCGGCCCTGAATGCGGCGCAGCTAGACGTGCGCGAGAACCTGTAACATTCTGACCCGGAACTGAGTAATTCATCTGCCCCGGAAAGTTATTCCGGCGGAAAAACTCGTGTCTTTCCCCCTCAGTTGAATTATTCTAAGGATGGTTTTTATTTTCTTGTAAATGATTCACTATTTGGCATTTGTCCTTACTTTCAACGCTTCATTTTAGCGGTTGTTTATTCTCATGAAGGTTTCTACGTCTCAGCCATTTCAGATTGTTTACTCGTTGCTGGAGCACGAATACTTAGGCTATTTGTTTGAGTCCTATGTAGTTCAGCGCAACCCTAAAGGCCAGCTCACGCTGCAACATCAGACGGTATCGGCCAAAAATGCTCCGGAGTTTGCCGATGGCCTCGACGAAACCGACTTCGAGCTAATAGCCCTGACGGACCAGATTCAGCAAGACGCCGTCATAAAAGAATTTTGGCCTAAGAAGACCACGCCCGCCGAGTTCTTCTTGAAAGTATACGACCCCGAAAAAGGCGACAAAGGCCTGCAAGAGGTTATTTCCCGCTACGTGCAGGAGCGCATGGGCCAAATTATGGATCGGCTGCACGGCCGGCATGTATTCATCACGGGGAAGGACGGTGAGCCTACGTGGCGCGAAATAAGCCTGGCAAAGGAGTCGGCTTCCGTGTTATTTCACTTTCGCCGCAACGAAGACAACACGCACTACTTTCCCACCATCCAGTACCAGGGCCAACGACTCGACTTCCAGTACAAGGATGCCGTGATTGTGTGCGAGCAGCCGGCTTGGCTGCTGCTCAACGATGTGGTCTACCATTTCCGCAATGATGTAGATGGCAAGAAACTCAAGCCATTCCTCAACAAGAAGTTTATCGTGATTCCGCGGCAGGTAGAAGAAAGCTACTTCCAGCGTTTTGTCGCGCCCCTCGTGGAGTCGTTTGATGTGCACGCGCGCGGTTTCGATATCCGCTCGGAGCGCTATGCGGCCCGGCCCCAGCTCACCTTTTCCGATGTTCCGACGGCCACCGTGGTGGAAGCGGAGCGGCCCAGTGCCGCCGCCCGCCGCGCCGGCGCCGACAGTGGCGGTACGGCCGTAGCTACGCCCCCCGCCGTGTCCGACCACATTCACTTCGACCTCTCCTTCCGCTACGGCGACCATGTGGTGCACAACAGCTACGACAAGCGGGTGTGCGTGAAGCTGGAGAAGAAAGAAGACAACTACATCTTCCACCGCCTGGTGCGCAACCTCGACCGGGAGCAGGAAATCATTCGGGAACTGGCCGACCGGGCGCTGGAAGTACGCAACGGACGGGCCGTACTGGAAAAAGCCACCGCCTTCCGCTGGCTGCACCTCAACGCCGACGAGCTGACTCGGCTGGGCTTTACAGTGGAACAGGGCAGCACCTCGGGCAAGGACTATTTCATTGGGGCGGTAAGCGTGGAAGTAGGCATTACGGAGGCCAACGACTGGTTCGACGTGCGCGGCACGGTGCGGTTTGGGGAGTTTGAAATTCCGTTTATTAAGCTGCGGCCTTACATTTTGCAGCGCCGCCACGAGTTCCGATTGCCTAACGGACAGATTGCCATTATTCCGGAAGAATGGTTTACGCAGTATCTGGAGCTGTTTGCCTTCGCCGAGGAGCACTCGCACACGCTCACGTTGCGCAAACACCATTTGGCGCTGGTATCGGACCTGCAAAACGGCAACCTGGCCACCGTTACTATGTCGCGGAAACTGGAGAAGCTGCGCGGGTTTGAAATGGTGGAAGACCAGCCCATGCCAGTGGGTTTCCGCGGGGAGCTGCGGCCCTACCAGAAAGCGGGCTATAATTGGCTGCACTTCGTGAAGGACTACCATTTCGGCGGCTGCCTGGCCGACGATATGGGCCTTGGCAAAACGATTCAGACGCTGGCGCTGCTGCTCCAACGCAAGGAAAGCGGCGAAGCTGGCGGCGCCGCCTCGTTGCTAGCCATGCCTACCTCACTGGTCTACAACTGGTTGAGTGAGGCGCAGAAGTTCACGCCCGACCTTCGCATCCTGACCTACACCGGCACCTACCGCGACAAAAACGTGGAGCAGTTCCAGAACTACGACCTAGTGCTGACTTCCTACGGCATCGTGCGACTGGACGCGGAGCTGCTCAAAACCTACAAGTTCGACTACGTGATTTTGGATGAGTCGCAGGCCATCAAGAACCCCGGCTCCACCACTTCGCAGGCCGTGCGGGGCCTGCACTCGCGCCATCGTCTCATCCTGACCGGCACGCCCGTGGAAAACAGTACCATGGATTTATGGTCGCAGATGTCGTTCATCAATCCGGGCTTGCTGGGCACGCAGACGTTTTTCCGCAAGGAGTTTCTCAAGCCCATTGAAAAAGGCAAGGACGAAGGGCGCACACGCAAGCTGCACGCCCTCATCAAGCCCTTCATTTTGCGCCGGCACAAAGCCCAGGTGGCCCGCGAGTTGCCCGACAAGATTGAAAACCTTAGCTACTGCCCCATGACGGAGGAGCAGCAGCATTGCTACGAGGAAACCAAGAGCTATTACCGCAACAAGATCCTGCAAAACATTGAGGAGCACGGCACGGCCAGTACGCAGTTTATGCTCTTGCAGGGCCTCACCAAGCTGCGCCAGATTGCCAACCACCCGCGCATGGCCGACGAGGAGTACTTGCACGATTCGGGCAAGCTGCGCGAGGTGATTCGTATGATTAAGAGCGTAGTATCGGAAGGCCATAAGGTGCTTGTCTTTAGCCAGTTCGTCAAGCATCTCGACATTGTGCGGGCTTCGCTCGATGAGCGGGAAATTGACTACGCCTACCTCGACGGTAACACTCGGGACCGGCACAAAGTAGTGAGCCGCTTCCAGGAAGACGAGAAACTGCGCGTGTTCTTGATTTCGCTGAAAGCCGGCGGCGTTGGTCTTAACCTCACCGCCGCCGACTACGTGTTCATCCTCGACCCGTGGTGGAACCCCGCCGTGGAGGCGCAGGCCGTAGACCGCGCCCACCGCATCGGCCAGGAGCGAACCGTCTTCACCTACAAGTTCATCACCCAGAACACGGTAGAGGAGAAGATTTTGGCTCTGCAAAACAAGAAAATCCAGCTCGTCACGGACCTCATCACCACCGACGAGGCCATCATCAAAAGCCTGACGAAAGAGGATATTGAGGAGCTGCTAGGGTAGACATTTTGGACTGTTCTAGGCGCCGCAAGCAGGAAACGCACTGTGCTTGCGGCGCTCTTTTTAGGCCTTACCGTCGAGCGTTTCTGCAAACTCTTGCACCAGCGCCGCCACTTGCGCCATGTCTTTGGTGGTGTGCAGCGCTGATAGTACGATGCGCGTGATGGGAGCATCGGTGGGCGCGGGGTAGGGAAACGACGAAATCCAGATGCCGCGCTCCAATAGGAAGCTGGTCAGCTCATTGGCGGCCGTGTAGAACACCGGAAACCCATCGAAGGACTGTAACAGGCCCATGTCAGCAGTAGCTTGGGCAAAAAGAGTGACGTTGGCGGCAAGGCGCTGGCGAGCTTCGGCGTAGACCGGGGCAGCTTGCACATAGGCCTGCAAATAGGCGGGCACCACCGGCGAGCTGGCCGCGAAAAAGGCGCTGTGTTGCAGCCTGGCTATGAATTCCGCATCCGACGACAGTACCGCACCGCCCGGAATACCGCAGGCTTTGCCCAGGGACGTAACCACCACCAACCGCACACCATCCGGCACTTGTACTAGCGGAAAGATACCGGCCCCATCCGGCCTCGTCACACCGAAGCCGTGTGAGTCGTCGATGAGCAGCGTGAGGGGCCGGTTGGAGGGCAGTTGCTGAGTCCAGCTGAAATCGTGGTGCTGCACTCGTAGCGGGTCCAGGGAGTTGCTGACGATGACCAGCGGCGCGGGCGGCTCCTCGTGCAACCGTTCCAATAGCTGCGCGGCCCAGGTATTGAAGCTCAGCGCTGGTGGCGTGTGGGCCGGAGCCTCGGCGAGCCAAGCGGCGGGATGGGTACCGGGCGCGTACTCGAAGTGGCCGGCGCCTGCCAGCGCCTTCACGGCCATTTGCCCGGCCAAATAGCCCGATGATACCGTGAGGGCCGCGGCCGCACCCGTGTAGCGCGCCAGGTAGTCCTCGGCTTCGGCGTAGATGCGCAGGCGCAGATTGGAGTTGCGGGAGCTGCCGTAGTTGGTACCGTAGCGGGCCAGTCCCTCCAGCAGTAGCGCCGCGAAATCAGGGTTGTGCGCGATGCCTAGGTAGCCGGTGCCGCTGCAATAGAGGTAGCGGCGGCCTTCGTGGTGCAGCCAGCGACCGGGCAGCTGGTCGGTTTCCCAGGCGTGTTCCATGTTGGTTTTTGGTTGTTCGTTGTTCTTTGTTGGCGCTTGTTCAATGGTTCGCCCCAAACCCAATAGTGCTTCGAGTTTATGACCAAAAACCAACAACGAAAAACCAACAGCTACACGTTGCCTGTTTAGCTGCCATGCACCTCTACCTCCGCACGCATGTGGCGGCTTCTCCCGTCGATGTTTGGGCTGGCTTCACCAAGGAGCTTTTCTTGGCCTTAGCCCCACCGTTCCCGCCGTTTCGCCTGCTACGCTTCGATGGTTCCAAGACCGGCGACGAGGTGCATATCGAGCTAGGGGCCGGGCCGGCGCGCTTCCGGTGGACCTCGCTCATCACCGACCACGGCACCACGCAAGGCGGCGTCTATTATTTCGTGGATGAAGGCCGGCAGCTGCCCCCGCCGCTGCGCTACTGGCGGCACCGGCACCTCATGCAGCCCGCCCCCAATGGCGGCACCTACATCGTGGAAGACCTGGAATACCGCAGCCCATTCCCGTGGCTCGACGCGCTGCTTTACCCGGCCATGTGGGCGCAATTCGCCTGGCGCCGCCCCATTTACCGGCGCTGGTTCGGCAAACCTTCGTCTTGACAAAGCATGGACTTATCGAGATAGAATGAGGATATTGTTGTATTAACTGTTCCTTCATTATAAGGTCCTGCGCAAACTCAGGACGACCGGCAAGATACTTCTAAGCTGTGAGTCATTAGTACCAGGATGTTGGATAGAAGGCCTATGCTGTAGATAAGGCTTCTGTTGTCTCAATGCCAAATACTTAACACCCATTACCTGCTTAAGCGGGCGTAGGCACAGCTTTAGCGGCGGGCTTATCGGGCAGGGCGGCTTCGAGTAGGCGCTGGCAAAGCGGCAGCAGGGGCGCGAATAGTAGCACCCCGGCCACGTTGAACAGCACATGGGCATGCGCAATCTGCCGAGCTACCTCGGCGTGGCCGGCCAGCGCCAGAACGAGTGTCGTAAACGGTTTGATAAGCAAGAGGCCCAGCCCAATGCTTATCAGATTGAATCCCAAGTGAAACAGGCCCGTCCGCAGAGCCGGCCGGCCGCGCCCCACGGTAGCCAGCAGCGTATCGGAGCAGGTGCCTAACTCAGCACCCAACATCACCGCCACACCGGCGGGCAGCGTCAACAAGCCCTTGCCAGCCAGCTTAATAACCATGCCCAGCGTGGCCGAAGACGACTGCACGAGCAGTGTAATGAGAGCCCCGGCTCCGGCGCCTCGCACCGGGTTTTCGAGCTTGAGCAGCCACGCCTGCACCCCCTTATACTCTTTGAGCGGCGCGGCAGCTTCGCCAATCAGGTACAGACTAAAGAACAAGAGGCCAAAGCAAAACAGCGCCCGGCCCACCGTACGCCCGTTGCGCTTCTTGCTGAGCGAAAGCAGCAGCAAGCCCGGCAGCATGGCCAGCACCGCGTACTGCCCCAAATCAAAAGCGAAAAGCTGGCTGGAAATGGTGGTGCCAATGTTGGCGCCCAGCACCACGCCCAGCGAATTGCGAAACGGCAAGGCCCCGGCACTCACCAGCGCAATCACGAGAATGATAACCACCGACGACGAATCGAGCAGCGTGGTGACGACGGTGCCGGTGAGAATAGCGGCCGGAATGGATTTGGTGAAGCGGTGCAGGATGTCTTTGGTTCGCTCACCGGCCACGTGGCGCAAGGCCAGCGCCAAACGGCTCACAGCGTACAGAAACAGCACGAGGCCGGACGCAGCCAGTAGGCCAATAGAAAGCGGCGAAGAAGCCATGTTGAAAAGCTAAATCTTTCGTTATCAATACGAATCAATATTATCCATTCAACGCAGAGGCATAAGCCGACGGCAAGTTTGAGCCGTGAACAAATTGTTACGCCCCGCGGCCACCCGGCTTTGCCGTACCTTTGGGCATTCTCGTTTCGTTTGAATTTTTGCCTTATGCCCGCCATCATCACGCTCAAACCCGGTAAAGACCAGTCCCTTCGTCGCCGCCACCCGTGGGTGTTTTCGGGGGCTATTGGGCGGATGCAGGGCGAGGTGATAGAGGGTGAAGTGGTGACGGTGCAGGCGCCCAACGGCGAGGTGCTCGGCGTGGGCCATTACGCGCCGGGCTCCATTGCGGTGCGCATGCTGGATTTCGGCCCCGAGGCCCAACTACCCGACGCGGCTTTCTGGGAAGCCCGCCTCCGCAATGCCTACCAGCTCCGGCAGGGCCTGGGCCTCACCGGCACCGGCAACACCGACGTGTACCGCCTCACCCACGCCGAGGGCGACGGTCTGCCCGGTCTCATCATCGATGTGTATGGCTATACGGCCGTGGTACAGGCCCATAGCGCCGGCATGTATAAGGCTCGGCCGCTCATCGCGGCGGCCTTACAGGCAGTGGTGCCGGGTCTGCGCGCCATCTACGACAAGAGCGCCGAAACCGTGCCCGTCAAAGCCGCTCCCAGTGCGCAGAATGGCTATCTATTCGGTGAAAGCAGCGGGCAGGAACACGTGGTGCACGAAAATGGCCACCCGTTTGCGGTGGATTGGGAAACGGGCCAGAAAACCGGCTTCTTCATCGACCAGCGCGACAACCGCAGTCTGCTGGCCCGTTACGCGCCTGGCCGGCGCGTGCTCAATACGTTCTGCTACACGGGCGGCTTCAGCTCCTACGCCCTGCAAGCCGGCGCCGAGCTGGTGCATTCCGTTGATTCGAGCAAGAAGGCCATTGAACTGACCGAGCGTAACGCTGCTCTCACCGGCCTCGCCAGCAAGCACGCCGCCTATGCCGAAGACGTGTTCAGCTTCATGAAAGCCAGCCAAGAACAGTACGACCTCATCGTGCTCGACCCACCGGCCTTTGCCAAGCACCTTTCGGCCCGCCACAATGCCCTTATGGGTTACAAACGCCTCAACGCGGCTGGCATCCGGCAGATTGCACCAGGCGGATTGCTGTTTACCTTCAGCTGCTCACAAGTAGTTTCGGCCGAATTGTTTGAGGGCGCCGTGCTGGCCGCCGCCATCGAAGCTGGCCGCCCCGCCCGCATCCTGCACCGCCTCACCCAGCCCGCCGACCACCCGGTGAGTCTGTTCCACCCGGAAGGCGAATACCTGAAAGGGTTGGTGCTGGCGGTGGAGTAGGCGCCCGTAAAAGCGGCTATCCTCATTCAGCAGCGCTTTTCCGCAACACCTAGACTTGATCTTTGTCCTGCGCTCAGCTTACTTCACGCAAGCCCGCAGCCGCGTTCAGCCAGCACTACCAGATTTTGCGTGGTAGGGGCAGAGAGTACAAAGCTTCTTCGGCCAGATGATCGGCGACGTAGCCAGAACTCGGATATTTATAGTTCGGTACCCCTCGCTCACTGCGTTTCCAAACCACTTCACCGTTGGCCTGGTACAAGGTTAGGTCGACACTAAGCTCTTCCGTGTAGCCGGGCCCTAATGCCGCAGGAACAGTAACCACTGTGCCGGGTGCAGTGGCTTGTGCTACAACAGTTTGGCCTTGCTGTGCCCCCACAGTTGAATAGAATACTCGCTGGTGATACAAGTGCGTGATAAGTACTAGTTCGCACTGCTGGCTAGCCGCTAAAGCCCGCGCCCAAGCAGCATCGGACTCAGTGGGAGCAGCGGCTTTGGAAACTTGAGCAGGCAGCACCAAGCGAGTAGTGCGAGCATACCGTAGCAGCCATGTATGCAGCGTGTTATGGAGCTGACTGGCTTCCGCGGTGGCGACGGCAGCCTCAGGTGGCAGGGTAGAACCATCGGCTCTAACAGCTACGTAGGAGACAATGGGCTGGGGAAGAGCAAGTGTAGGCTCCTTTTTGTTGGCCACCGAAGACTGCGGCGTACGGACACAACCACTCAGCAGGGTTACGACCAGAAGAGTGGCTAGTAGTGGCGGGCACGTACAAGATGAAAACATAGGGCAGTTGGTAATGGTAGAACGATACGCCTATTTTCAGGCCTTACCGCCAGAATGATGCCAGTACTAGCCTTTTGCCTATAGCAACCACATTCTAATTGCTCTATTTGAAAGCGCCGTTCTCTCCCAAGCTGAGTTAACCATAATTGCCCTAGGGCTGGTTGGCAGGTGGATAGTAAGTTTGGGCGAATGGAAGGCCCGCAAAACTTTGTTTGGGTCTTTCGCGGTTATCTGCCCATGTCACGTTCCCAAACTGCTTCCTCCTCTATTCATCCTGCCGTCGCCGTCATCGGAGCGGGTATTGCGGGCATTGCTACGGCGGTGCGGCTGGCCGTGCGGGGGCACCGCGTCACGGTATTTGAGGCGCAGGAGAGCTTTGGGGGAAAAATGCACCAGCTGGAGCTGCCTGGCGGCTACCGTTTCGACGGCGGCCCTTCCTTATTCACGCTGCCCCACCTCGTGGATGAGCTGTTTGGGTTGGCGGGCCGCGAACCGCAGGACTACTTCCGCTACCAGCGCCTCGACCCTATCACGCAGTATTTTTTCGCTGATGGCACCCAGCTCACCGCTTGGGCTGATGAGGAGAAGTTCGCCGAAGAAATAGAGACCAAGCTGCGCGTACCCGCCGCCGATGTGCTGAAGTTTCTGCGGCGCAGCGGCCAAGCCTATGAAGCTACGGCGGGCACGTTTCTACAAAAATCCCTGCACAAAGCCAGCACCTACCTAAGCGCCGAGGTGCTGAAGGCGCTAACTGCCTTGCCCCAGCTTGGCCTCACCAGCACCATGCACCAGCGCCACGCCGCGGCCTTCCCGCAAGACCCGCGCCTCGTGCAACTCTTCGACCGATTCGCAACCTACAACGGCTCGGACCCCTACCAAGCCCCGGCCACGCTCAGCCTGATTCCGCACCTGGAGCACGGCCTGGGCGCCTATTACCCCGAAGGCGGCATCTACGCCATTGCGCAAAGCCTCGTGCGGCTGGCCGAAGAGCTGGGCGTGCAGTTCCGCTACCAGGAGCCCGTGGGGGAAATTCTGACCGCCGAGGGGCGCGTAACCGGCTTGCGCACAGCCCACGACGTGTACGACTTTGGTTTGATAGTGAGCAACATGGACGTGGTGCCCACTTACCGGCATCTGTTGCCCAAACAGCCCGCACCGGAACGCACTCTGGGCCAGCCTCGCTCGTCGTCGGCCCTCATTTTCTATTGGGGCATTGGTCGGCGCTTCCCGGAGCTGGGCGTGCACAATATCTTCTTCTCCGCCGACTACAAGCGCGAGTTCGAGGCCATCTTCCGGGAAAAAACTGTGGCCGACGACCCCACGGTGTACGTCAACATCACCTCCGGCCACACGCCTACTGATGCCCCGGCGGGCCACGAAAACTGGTTTGTGATGGTGAACGTACCCCACGACCAGGGACAGGACTGGCTGGCGCTAGTGGCGCGCACCCGCGCCGCCGTGTTAGGCCGTGTGAGCCAGGCGCTGGGCACCAACGTAGAAGCCCTTATTCGGGCCGAGCACGTGTGGGACCCGCCGGGCATTGCCGCGCGTACATCATCGTTTGGCGGAGCGCTGTACGGTAGCTCCAGCAACAACACGCTGGCAGCTTTCCTGCGACACCCCAACTTCTCGCAGAAGCTGGAAGGGCTGTACTTTTGCGGCGGCTCGGTGCACCCCGGCGGCGGCATTCCGCTCTGCCTGCTTTCCGCTCGTATTGTCTCTGACTTAATTAGTAAATGAGAATTAGTAATTAATAATTGGACCCTCCTGCCGCTGAATAACCAGGAGCAAACTAGGTCAGTCCTAATTATTAATTACTAATTGCTCATTCTTTCCCTATGCCCGAACCCACTCAACAACTTCCGGTAGAGCCTGCTACTGAATATGCGGCAGCAGTTCAGCGGCGGCGCCTGCGCGTGGCGCAGGGTATTCTCTTGCTATTCCATGTCACGGGCTTTCTGGGGCTAGGCTTTTCCGGCGACCCTGATTTCTACCTCCAGTTCGTGCCGCTCAACTTGCTGCTCACAGTGGGGCTGTTAGTGGCATTCCAGCCCGAGCGTACTCCTACTTTTTGGTGGTTCTGCCTCGTCACGATGGCTGTGGGTTTCCTCGTGGAAGTGGTGGGCATCCAGACTGGGCTGCTCTTCGGCTCTTATAAGTACGGCGCCACGCTAGGGCCTAAGTGGCTGGATGTGCCGCTGCTTATTGGCGTCAACTGGCTGATTCTCACGTACACTACCGGCGTACTGGTCCGCTACCTGCCGCTTCCCGATTTTGTGCGGGCCGTGCTGGCCGCCGTGCTCATGGTGGGCCTCGACGTATGCATAGAACCTATGGCCGTGCGCTACGACTTCTGGCAGTGGCAGTTCGATGTCATTCCGCTGCAAAACTTCAAGGGCTGGTTTGCAGTGGCTCTAATTTTGCAAGTATTCTTCAACCGCACCGATTTCGTGAAGCGCAACGCGTTGGCACCCTTCATCTTCATGCTCCAGCTACTGTTTTTCTTTGGGCTAGGCTTGCTGCGCTAGATAGAGAGAGGCAATACATTAGAAGTGAGCTAGATGTACAATTATCAGAAGCTTACATAACAGGGCCCGTATTTTACTTTTGCTCACCACTCACACCGAATTACTGCTCAGGCCAACATCAAAACGGCCCGGCTCCTAAAAGGAACCGGGCCGTTTGCTTGAAAAAGGCTGCACTATTGGTCGGCGACAGCCGAGCCCAGTGCTAGCTGATGGACACGCGCACTTTCTTGGTGTACTCGCGCAGGGCGGTTTTGAAATCGGAGCCCTGATCCTGCATGTGGTTGAGGATGAAGATAGCGGCAAACACGTGGGTGAGCTTTTCGCCTTCATCCTCGCCTTCTACTTCAAATGCCGGCTCTTGCTCTTCTAGCAAGGCTTCTTCGGCGGCTACCAGGGCTTCGAGCGTCTGCGTTTCTACGAGGCGCTTGATGACGGGCATCTTCATGAGGCGCGGTGGCTTAGTTGAGGCGCGAAATGAGAGCCGCTACGGCTTCTTCCTTGCTGGCTGCTACCGTGTCGAGCAGCTCGCCGTTGCGGAACACGGCGAAAAATGGCAGGTTCGTGACGCTGGCCAGCTTGCGGGCTTCGGGGCTGGTTTCGGCGTTTACGTCCAGAAACTTGATGCCTTGGTCTTGCATGGCTTCGGCCATGCGCTTGAACTTAGGCGAAAACAGGCGGCAGTTGCCGCACCAGTCGGCGTAGTATTTCACTACTACTTTTTCATTCGATTCAAGGATCTGCTGGAAATCGGTGTCGGTTGCTTTCGTAACGGGCATCGTGAAAAGGTTGGTTGAAGACTAAGGCTCCAGATAAGAATCATTCTTGTCTGGGCACCAAAGGTAAAGCAGGAAGCCGGCAAAAAGGTTTGTTGAATCGTAAAATCCACCCATTAACATTCTGCTATCCCGCATCTAGCTCTGCTGATCTGTTAGTAGCTGATTCTCGTTGTTCTGGCAAATAGAGCCGTTGTCAGGTCTGGGTAGGGGTGTCATTCCTCGCTCTGCTCGGAATGACACTGGCACCCCAATGTGAAACCCGCTGTAGGTTGCCATGCTATTAACTTCTTTACTATTCGCGCGACGGAAAAACACCTTCCAACGCAATGCAAAAGTTGACCGCCAGGTACGGTTGCATGACGTTATGCGGCTGGCTGCTACCAGCAGGCCCAATGCTTGTTGGTGCCATGGTGCCCGAAGGAGCATCGTGAAACTGCGGCAGCCCGGAGCCATCGGCGGCTAGTATTTTGCCGCTCGGATTGTTGCTGTTGCCTTGGCCCGTCTGGATGTTCAGGGCATGCGTATGTGCCGGCATCTCACCGGAAGATAAGGTGTGTCTTTCCTCCCCACCATTTTGCCCTAAATTGTAGCTGGACAGCCCGGGCCCCTGGCCGAAATGAAGCGGCACCCGGCTCCGAAGATCAGGCAGGGCGAAGGTGGTTTGCCCGTTACCTCCGTAGGTGACACCTATGAGCGCAAACAGGACTGAGTTTTGCGCAATAGACAGAATTTGTCCGTTGCAAAGCGCCCAGCCACGTGGCGCGAAGTTGAATCCCACCATCATGATTTCGCCAATGAAGGGCTCGACGCTTTGCGGGGCGTAAGCGGCCTGCGCGCGGTGCGGACCAACCACGCTGGCTAGCAGACCGCTGCCTAGCGCGGCTCCCAGCCGCTTAAGCCAGCCGCGGCGAGTGGGCTCGGTAGGAGTGGAAGGCTGTTGGAAAGTATCAACCGGCTCGATGCCGTTGGGAGTCAATATCTGGCGCATCTGAAGAGAGTGTTATGTCTTTGAATGATTTATAGTCAGCTGCTTAGGAGATGCGGCGCCAAGCCCCTTCCACAAACACAAATTGCGCGCCGTAGCCCGTCAGCAGCGTGTGTGATATGCCGCTGGCACTCACTACGGTCAGGGGCTGGCTATCGAGGTTGGTGAGGATGAGCAGTTGGCCGGCAGTACCTGTTGCCAGCGTCACGGTACCATTGGTGGAACTGTTGTCGGTGTAGGCGACTATGGTGGTACTGGCCGTAAGCGTGGTGGCACTGGTAGGCGTGGGAATCGAGGCTGTTGAAAACACGGCCGTCCCGTTGCCAAGCACGCCGGGCGGTCCTTGTGGCCCTGCCGGACCCGCGGGACCCGTAGCCCCGGTGGCGCCCGTAGCGCCTTGCGGGCCAGCAGGCCCGGTGGGTCCGGCAGGACCAGTCGGTCCAATTTGTCCTCGGGGGCCAGCTACTCCTTGTGGGCCAGTTGGTCCGGTAGGACCGGCCGGGCCCGTTGCGCCCGCTGGCCCGGCCGGACCAGCGGGGCCAGGGGTACCGAGCGTCCAGGAAGCCAAGCCTGTAGCATCCGAAGTCAGTACTTTGCCGGCGCCGGGAGTGCCTCCCGTGATCTTCACCCGGCCCGCCACTTCCAGCGCCGCCGCCGCATCGATGGTAGAGGTATTAATGCCCACGCCCGTAGTTGCGAATGTCACAACCCGACCAGTCACGCTTGCGCCAATGTCGTTCGCGCCATATCGGAAGATGAGTTTGCCGGCACCTTCCGCGTTTACCTCGCCTGTCGAAATCAGGTGCCACGCTCGGCCACCCACCGATGTATTCTCCATCTTCAGCCAAGTGCCAACGTTGCTGTTGCTGGTTAGGCTGAGTGCAACAGCCTCCGTGGTACCCACGTGCAACGGAAAGCGGGGTGCCGGCAGACCAATGCCCACGTAACCATTAGCATCAACGCGCATGCGCTCCAAACCACTGGTAACGAGGCGCAGGTCGGTGCGCAAGTTGTTGCCGTTGCCACGGTAGTAGCTGCGCAGGTGCGAACCGGTGAAACTCAGCCCACCCCCGTAGCGGGGCACGAAGCTAACCTGGCCCAGCATGGTAGCGGTGGCATCATTGGTGCCGTCGGGCAGGTTGAGGGGCGCGGCAGTGGTACCGCCTGCTTTACGCATGATAAGCCCTTGATCACCAATACCGTACTCGTCGAAAAGATAGTCGTCAGCGGTGCCGCTTCCGCCGCCATCGTTAAGAATGTGCAGGCGGCCGGCCGGGGCAATGGTACCAATACCCACGCGGCCCTGATTGGTCCAGCGGAGCGTGGTGAGTTTGGTGCCATCGGAGTTGGAACCCAGCGCGCCGCCGTTGAAACCGTAGAGAACCGGCCCGTTGATGTTCTGGTTCAGCCAGTTGTTGCGGTTGGCGCCGTAGTAGCCGAGGCCGTGGTCATCGTCGGGGCCGCCGGATAGGTTGGGGCGCAAGAACAATTCCCGGTCGTTGAGCACCAGGTTTTGAGTGGCCAGGTGGTTGCCGAGGTTGTCGCCGCCGGTTGGGCTGTTGGGCGGCATATAATTCCACTGCCCGCCGTAGTAATAATAGAAGCCTGGTCGGGTGCCGTTGGTCTGGAACACCAGCAAGCCGTTGGGCAGCGCAGTGGCTGGCGCTACCGGCTGCATGTCAGTACGTTGCGCCTCCGTGACGCGCGGCACCAAGAGCCCTTTATCATTGGTGGCGGCCTGAATATCGAGGGCAGCATTAGGAGCCGGCGAGGTAGTGCCGATGCCCACATTGCCAGTCTGGGCGCGAGCCGCGGCAGCCGTCAGAACGGTGCCCGCCAACGCGGAGTAGCGTAGCAGTTTGTTCATGCAGTAAGAAGTGAAAGGAGAAGCGGGAATGGAGAGGGCTTAGCTGAGCAGCTAGCAATTCAAAAATATCTGGCTATTCTTAAATATCAAAGCACTTATCGTAAATCACCTATATAAGTAACCCGAAACTGCTTGCCGTCAGTATAGCCTTTCGGGTCCGAGTAGGGCTCAGACTGATTTCTCTCTTCCTGTTATGATGCTTCGCCTCTCCGCTGTTTGGCTCTGGCTGTTAGCCGCGGTGTTTTCAGGTTGCCCTTCAGGAGCCAACCACACTACCCCCAACGGCTCGGCCAAACCGCTGCCTCCTCGTATGCAAAACATTATCTTCTTCGGTAATAGCCTCACCGCCGGCTACCAGCAGCCGGCCAGTGCTGCCTTCCCTAGCCTCATCCAGCAGCGAATCGACTCGCTCAAACTGCCTTACAAAACCTTCAACTACGGCGTGAGTGGCGAAACCAGCGCCGGCGGCCGACAGCGCATTCCCAGCGTGCTGGCCCGCCAACCCGTCGATGTATTCGTGCTGGAGCTGGGCGCCAACGATGGCCTGCGCGGCATTCCGGTTCGGGAAACCACACAGAACCTGCAACATATCATCGACCAGGTGCGGCTGAAGTATCCGCAGGCGCGCATCGTGCTGGTAGGCATGGAGTTTCCTTTCGACCTGTCGGCTTTGGGGGGCCATCAATACGGCCGCTACGCCGCCGAATTCAAAGCTCTGTTCCGCCAACTGGCCGAGAAAAACAGCCTGCCGTTCGTGCCTTTCCTGTTGCAAGGCGTACTCGGCCGCCGCGAGCTAAACCTGTCCGATGGCGTGCACCCCAACGCTTCCGGCTACCGCATAGTGGCCGAAAATGTGTGGGCCGTGCTAGGCGGGGTTTTGGAAGCTGGGGCTTAGGACTACAACTAAAAGCACCCCTCCTTTTTCAAGGAGGGGTGGCCGCAGGCCGGGGTGGTTAACTAGAGCTAAAAAATTAGATCTAGATGTCGTTCAACGACTTTACCACCCCGGCCTACGGCCACCCCTCCTTGAAAAAGGAGGGGACCTTCTCGTTCTAGTTTCTTACTCTACGCGTTGTACAGCTGCTGGTAGTACTCCGTAGCCATGCGGCCCGATTCGAACTCGGGTTCCACTTCGCGCATGGCGGCTTTGGCAATGGCCAGATACTGAGCGGGCTGGTCGTAGTAAAGCGGAATGATTTCCTGCTCTAGCACGTCGAGCACGCCTTTGGCTTCGGCATCGTCCTTGATTTGCTCGGGCTCGTGGAGGTTGGCGATGGGAATGAGGAAGCCGTTTTCGCCATGGCGCACGAACTCCGGAATCCAGCCATCGGCGATGCTTAGGCTGATGCTGGCGTTCATGGCGGCCGTCATGCCGCTGGTGCCGCTGGCCTCGCGCGGGAAGCGCGGCGTGTTCAGCCAGATGTCGGAGCCTTTTTTCAGAGCCGCCGACAACCCTAGCTCGTAGCCCGTGAGGACGGCGCAGGTTTTCAGGTTGCGGGTTTTCTGGATGATGTCGTTGAAGAGGCCGATGGCGCTGTAGTCTTTCGGGTAGGGCTTGCCGGCCCAGATAACCTGCACGGGCCGGTCGGAATTGCTGACCAGCTGCTGGAATCGCTCGAAATGGCGCAGGATAAGGTCGGCGCGCTTGTAGCCGGCGAAGCGGCGAGCCCACACCACGGTCAGCGCGTCGGGGTCGAGCAAGGTGCCGGTTTGATCGGCTACGATGTCGAAGAGGGCCTTTTTCAGCTCGCGCTTACGGGCAAGCAGCGCCGCGTCGTCGTTGGCTTCCAGCGCCTCGTGCAGTTGCTTGTCGCGCCAGTAGGTGCCGTTTTGGGAGTTGGTAATGGCGATGATGGGGCAGATGCCCGCGTTGGCGCCCCACATTTGGTTGGCCACTGTGCCGTGTACTTTCGATACGGCGTTGGCCTTACGCGCGAAGCGCAACGCCGTGAGCGTGTAGTTGAGCCGGTCGTTTTCGACGCCGGCGGCGCGCCGTATCTCTTCCTCCGGCACCGAGCCAAAGAAGGTCATTTCGGTGAGCAGCTTCATCGGATGCTCTTCGTTGCCGGCTAGTTCGGGCGTGTGCGTCGTGAACACGAGGCGCTTCTGTACTTCTTCCAGCTTGCGGCCGTGCTTCTCGTAGAGGTAGAACGCCAGCGGCAGGCCGTGGCCTTCGTTGAGGTGATACACTTCCATCGGCACGCCTAGCAAATCGAGCAGCTTGCCGCCGCCCACTCCTAGCAGAATGCTCTGCGCCACGCGGGCCGCCGTATCGGCGTCGTAGAGGTGGTGGGAAATGGTGCGGGAGATGAAGTCGTTTTCCGGAATATCGGTGGTCAGGAAGAACATGGGGGCCGTGCCGAACGTGTCGGGGGCCAGGTACATGGCCTTCACTTTCACCTCCGTCCCGTGAATGGTGATGGGGAAAATGAGGCCGGTGTCTTCGAGGAAGGAATATTGCTTGAGGCGGAAGTCGCACCGCATGGTTTGGTCCTCGTTGCGGCCCTGGTCGTAGTAGCCGAAGGTCCAGAGAATACCAATGCCGATGAGGTTTTGCTTCAGCTCGTAGGCGGAGCGCATGTGCGAGCCAGCCAGAAAGCCCAGGCCACCGGAGTAGGTTTTCAGGGCTTGATCCAGGGCAAACTCCATGGAGAAATAAGCCGCCTGCGTCGTGAATTCGGGAGCGGGAGTGTAGGGTTGAAACGTAAAGGCCATGTAGAAAAAGTGGAAGTCGAAGAAAGGGAAAGCCCGGCAACGAAAAGCGGCCCGGCCCCAATGCGGCGGCCAAGGTCAGCATTCTACCGCAAAAAACGGAAGCCCAACCCAAGGTTAAGCTTCCGCTTTCGAGCTTCGCGCCGCAATGTTCAGTAGTGAGATACTAGAATTGAGAAGTTAGAACTGAGACACTCGTTTGTGTATCTGATGCTTACACAACCTGTCTTGCAACAGCCGTTCCTGGTCGACTATTCAAGCTGCCGCTGGCGCCTAATGGCTGTTTTCCAGCTTTTTGAGTCTCTTGTACGTCTTCTCGGCGTGATGGAACTGCCGCTCCACCGCGGGCCGGATGGAGGAAGGCAAGTCGGTATCGTTCAGTGCTTCCTGGTAGGCCTTCAGGGCCCATTCCTCGCCGTGAATGTTGGAGCCAAGGATGGACTTCTCGTTGTGGTTGGTGAGTAGCGCTTTAGCATCCATCCAGCTACGGTAAATCTTGCCTTTGAGCGTGGTGCCGGTTTCGGGCTCTGCCCCTTGCTTGCGCAGGTAGGCGTTCAGCTCGTTGGTGAACTGCTGGCTTTGGCTCACAAGCTGCTTGTAGAAGCCTTGCAGCTCATGGTCGTTGCTTTCTTCGATGGCCTTTTTGTAGCCTTCTACTCGGTCGTTGACGAAGAGGAGCAGTTCCTGAATGGTGTCGGTGCCGTCGGTGCTGTGGTCGGTAGCCATATGCGTGGGGTTGAGAGGATGAGTAGCTGGCCGGGTCTAGTGCCGGAGCCCACTCTAAAAAACGGGCCGAGCGAAGAAAGAGTTGGCCGAATACGGGCGAAAAGCAGGCTGAAAATGGCGGCTGGTTGAGCTTCGCCGACTCAAGCCCAACCGTGGTTAACTGCTTCTACAGTGTGCTTTTGCGAGGCTGCGAAATCTAAATAGCTATTGAACACAAGCAAGGTGTCTAAGTCCTTCATTCTAGGTTCTTGGCTCTATCACTTAGTAACGCAACCATAACGAAACGGGGGACAAGGTGACGACCTGGGCCCGGTAGCTTTGCCGCTTCGCTCATTCTTCCCAACCACAACCAACTCCCCTATGAAATTCAACCGTGTACTCGCGGCGGCTGTGCTGCTGCTGTCGGCGGCCTGCGCCAAGCAGGAACTCACGCCAGCTACTCCGGTAGCTACCACAGTTACTACCAATGTGTCGGCCGCTGGCTTCCCCGAAGGCTTCGAGACGGGCACCAAAACCTCCTACGCCGCGGGCACTATCACGCTCGGCTCCGGCTCCTGGACGCTCACCGACGCCCTGCTCGGCAACAGCAGCGCCGACGCCAAAACCGGCAGCCAGTCGGTACGGGTGCGCAACACGGGCTCCATCACTATGAACTTCAACACCACGGCCGGCGCCGGCGTCGTCACCATTGGGCACGCCGTGTACGGCTCTGATGCTAGCTCACAATGGGAGCTGTGGGCCAGCCAGAACAGCGGCTCCAGCTACACCAAGGTGGGCAGCACCATCACGAGCAGCAGCGCCGTCCTCAGCACAGCGTCGTTCACCGTGAATCTGAGCGGCGCGGTCCGCCTGCAAATCCGCAAAACGTCGGGCGGTACCAACCGCATCAACCTCGACAACGTGACCGTGGAGCAGTACGGTGGCACCGATGGCGGGGGTGGCACGCCACCTCCAGCCACGGGCGGCAAGAAATTTCTCTTCGACGGCTCGCATGGCGAACTGGCCGGTAACGCCGATTGGGTGCTGGACGTGAACAGCGGCGTGGCCTCGCGCTTTCCTTCGCCGGCGCAAAGCGGCATCACGAGCAGTTCTTCCGAAACCTTCTGGACCGGCGCCATCTCGGCTTGGGGCGTGGCTCTGGCCAAGCAAGGCCACACGGTAGAGCAACTCCCGACCGGCACCGCCATCAGCTACGGCAACTCTTCCAACCCGCAAGACCTGAGCAACTACCACGTATTCGTAGTCGATGAGCCGAACATTGTGTTCACGGCCGCCGAGAAAACGGCCATTCTGCGCTTCGTGCAAAATGGCGGCGGGCTGTTTATGATTTCCGACCACAACATCTCGGACCGCAACAACGACGGCTGGGACTCGCCCGAAATCTGGAACGACTTGATGCAGAACAACTCGGTGCAAACCAATCCCTTCGGCTTCTCCGTGAACCTCGACAACATCGTGGAAAACAGCAGCAACGTGCGCGGCGGCAGCAACCCCATCCTCAATGGCTCACAAGGTGCCGTATCGCAACTCTCCTTCCACAACGGGGCTACTATGACGCTCAATCCCACGGTCAATAGCATGGTGCAGGGCCTCATTTGGCGCAGTTCGGCCAGCCAAGGCAATAGCCTCGCCATGGCTGCCAGCAGCACTTTTGGTTCGGGCCGGGTCGTGATTATTGGAGACTCCTCGCCGGCTGACGACGGCACCGGCTCACCTGGCAACACGGTGTATGATGGTTGGGGCGAAAACGTAAGTCACCCGCGCCTGCACCTCAACGCCTCGCTCTGGCTGGCGAAGCTGCAATAGTTACCGCTTAGCACCTACACTTTGTGTCATAAAAACTAAGTCTCACGACTTCCACAATGTAAAGGGCCGGTTCCACCTGCATAAAAGCAGCGGAGCCGGCCCTTTTAGTTAGGAAACGTTGCGTCAACGCTCAGCGGCGTTAGCGGGCATTGCGTTTCAAGCTGTCATACTCAACTATCCGAATGCGGGGAAGACCAAGCCCCGGCGGGGCGGCATATTGGTAGAAACAACGACTATACCGTTGGGTAAAGCTCCAGCGGAGCGACACTCGGTAGGGTAGGTGTTGCTCTGCTGAAGCTGTTTTTGCCATGGTTGCACTAGCCACATGCCTGCTTAGTCTACCACCCTACACTAAATCACCAGAGCTAACGGCTCAAAGATGGACGGCAATGCCTTATAGCCAGGGCCTAACATCGTTTTCACGGCTACCTCATCCGTGCATCTTTCAATGAATTGATATAGATCTGAGGCTCCATAACGAATGCCTGCCAGGCGAGCAGCAAGCACATAAATAGGAAACTCATTATCTGCACCACGATGGGCAGCATCCCACGCCAAATACTCGCCGTTTTCACTCATGGCGAAAGGAATCAGCGTCCGCTCGATGCCTTCGTGTCCATCTGGCTCCAGTAGAAAAGGGTCGTGCGTCATCTCTTCGTAAAACTCCTCCATGTACTGCCTAATCTGAGTGCTTCGCACCAACCAGGAATCGGGGTGTTGACTGAGGGGCACATATACCAGGAACAGCCCGCATAAGTTGCCCCATCCCAATTGCGTGGCAAAAGCAAAATACGAAGGCGGAAAGCCCTTGCCGTCAGCAAATTCATGGCTCAGCAAATACTCAGTATCAACCGGTACAATGGCAGGCTTCTTCTGGAGATATTCAAAAGTGCGCACGAATAGAAGGTAGAGTGTGATAGCCGGACCTACGGCGGGAAGTCGTTTGCTGCAATTCTTTATAACCGAGTAATTGACAAGCATACTGCTATTTGTATAGTGGAAGTCGAGCAAGGGAAGCGGAAGAAAGCATAACTGACTATTGATATTAGGCCCAATACTAACGCATAGCAACATAGCTGCGGATCAAGCGTCACTTTGCTCGGTAATCTCGCTCACAGCGCAAAAATCAGTCAATACACCACCATATCCGTGCAGTTTAGCATTATATTCTCATCTTATTCCGGCCGTAACTTGGCGGCATTCTGACTCAATTCCCACTGCTCCCATGATTTCACCCCGATTCCTGCCTTTGCTGGCCGGCGCGTTGCTGGCTGCTGATGTACTGGCGGCACCTGCCGCCCAGGCGCAAAACCCCGCCACGCTGGCCCGGCTGGGCGCCAGTGCTGCCGTGCTGGCCCCCAATGCCGCCAAACCCGCAGGCATTGAGCGCATCGACCCGGCCTTCTGGTGGGTGGGCATGAAGAATCCCAAGCTCCAATTGCTGGTGCACGGGCCGGGCATTGGGAGCAGCCAGGTGAGTCTGCGCTACGACGGCGTGACGCTGGACGGCACGCAGAAGCTGGAAAACCCGAACTACCTCATCGTCAACCTCACCATTAGCCCCACAGCTAAGCCGGGGCAGTTGGCACTAGAATTCAAAGGCGCCAAAAAGGTAACTTATAAGTACGAGCTGCGCGCCCGCACCACGCCCCAGGACCCCACCAAAGTGCAGGGCGTAAACACCGCCGACTTCATCTACCTGCTGATGCCGGATCGGTTTTCGAACGGCGACCCGAAAAACGACGTCATCAAGGGCATGAAGGCGCCCGGCGTGGCCCGTGACTCTATGTACGCCCGCCACGGCGGCGACCTGAAGGGCATAGAGAACCACTTTGACTATCTCAAGCAGCTGGGCGTAACGGCTATCTGGCCCACGCCCATCGTGGAAAACGACCAGCCCAAAGCCAGTTACCACGGCTACGCCCTCACCGATTTCTACGCCGTCGACCGCCGCTACGGTACCAATGCCGAGTACGCGGCTTTCGTGCAAAAAGCGCACCAGCAGGGCCTGAAAGTGGTGCACGACGTAGTGCTCAATCACATGGGCACCCAGGGCTACCTGGTGAAAGACGCACCCGCCAAAGACTGGTTTCACCAGTGGCCCGCCTTCACGCGCAGCAACTTCCGCGACGCCGCTTTCAATGACCCGTACGTGTCGGGCTACGACCGGAAGCAGTTTGGGGAAGGCTGGTTCGACACCACCATGGCCGACCTCAACCAGAGCAATCCGCTGGTGAGCACCTACCTGATTCAGAATTTCCTGTGGTGGGTGGAGTACACTGGCCTCGATGCCTATCGGGTGGATACCTACACGTACTCCGACCGTAAGTTCTTGATGGATTGGGGTAAAGCCATTCTGGATGAGTACCCCAAGCTGGGCATGTTTGGCGAAACCTGGGTGCAGGGCACGGCGCAACAAGCTTACTTCGCCCGCAACGTGCTGCCCGAAATTGACGGTTTCAAGAGCAACCTGCCCAGCGTGCTCGACTTCCAGAGCCAGTATGCCATCAACGAGGCCCTGACCAAAGATGCTGGCTGGACGGAAGGCATCAACAAGATGTACTATACTCTGCAAGCCGACTGGCTCTACGAAGACCCCATGCGCAACGTGGTGTTCCTCGACAACCACGACATGAGCCGCTTCTTGTCGGTGATAGGGGAGGACCTGGCCAAGTACAAGATGGGCATTGCGTGGCTGCTCACCACGCGCGGCATTCCGCAGCTATACTACGGCACGGAGGTCCTGATGAAGAATTTCAGCAACCCCGACGGCAAAGTGCGTGAGGACTTCCCCGGCGGCTTCCCCGGCGATAAAAAGAACCTGTTCACGACCCGCACCGGCGCCGAAGCGGAGGCTTTCAACTACGTGAGCAAATTGGCACAGTACCGCAAAACCCACCCGGCGCTGCACGCGGGCAAGTACATGCACTTCATCCCGGATGCCGGCGTGTACACCTACTTCCGCTACTCCGACGCGGGCACGGTGATGGTGATGATGAACTCCGGCAAGGACGAGAAAACCGTGGACATGGCGCGTTTTGCGGAGCGGCTTAGCGGCTTTTCTTCGGGGGTAGAAATTACTTCTGGGGCAGCTATTTCAGACTTGAAGACGGTGAAGATTCCGGGGCGGACGGCTTGGGTGGTGGAGTTGAAGAAATAGGTGCTTTTGTTTTTGGCCCGCAGAGGGCGCAGAGGTTTACGCAGATGACGCAGAAGCACGAGAATGATGTTTCTTATTTGGTTCGGAAAGCGGCTTTCACTATTCATACTGAGCTGGGACCGGGGTTATTGGAGTCGGTGTATGAAACGCTGATGTGCCATGAGTTGCGCAAGCATGGTCTGGATGTGCAAGCGCAGGTTCCGTTGCCGGTGATATATGATGGGCTGAAGCTTGAAAATGGTTTCCGCATGGATTTGGTGGTTGAAAACAAAGTAGTGGTGGAGTTGAAATCCGTTGAAACCCTGCTGGAGGTCCACCACATGCAACTGTTAACCTACCTCAAACTCTCCGGCCACAAACTGGGCTTGCTGATTAACTTCAACGTACCCTACATTAAAGCCGGCATTTTCCGCAAAGTCAACGGCCTGCCAGAACAATCTGCGTCCTCTGCGCCTTCTTCCGCGCCCTCTGCGGGCTAAAAAACAACTGAACAACTATGACCGACCTAACCGACCAAGTAGCCATTGTAACCGGCGCCAGCCGCGGCATCGGGCGCGCTATTGCCTTGCTCCTCGCCATGCAAGGCGCCAAAGTGGTAGCCGTGGCCCGCTCCGCCCAAGAGCTGGAGGAAGTAGCTTCCAAAACCCAGGGCCTCGCCATCCCCGCCGACGTATCTGACGCCGACGACGCTCAGAACGTAGTGGATGAGACCCTACGCCGCTTCGGCCGCCTCGACATCCTCATCTGCAACGCCGGCGTAGGCTCCTTCAACCTACTAGAACACTTCGACGCCGCCGAATGGGACCGAATGTTCGATGTGAACGTGAAAGGCACTTTTCTGCTCTGCAAAGCCGCCGTACCGCATTTCAAAGTCCAGAAGAAAGGCCACATCATCGGTATTGCCTCCGACGTGAGCAAGCGCACCTTCGCGCACGGCACGGTGTACGGGGCCAGCAAATACGCCCAGGACGCATTGCTCGGCAGCCTGCGCAAGGAAGTTCGCCCGCACGGCATCAAAGTGAGCACCATCTACCCCGGCCTCGTCGATACCTATTTCAACGATGCCCAGCCCGGTGCGCCAGAGGTCGAGAAAACCCACCTCAAGCCTTCTGATATTGCTCAGGCCGTGCGCTACGTACTCGAAGCCCCGGCTCATGTGGTAGTGGATGAGCTAATGCTGCACCCGCTCACGCAGGAGTGGTAAGAGCTTGACGTGCAGTCGTATGTGAGGATACAGCACCTAACATCAAGAGGCTAAAGCAGGAAACAAGATCGGGCTCTACATCTGGGAAATATCATGGATGAAAACCCGGCTGATAATCTTTTTGCGTTAGCTCTCCGCCATATCAACACATCTGCACATTAAGCCTATATTGCCCTATTATGAGAAAACTGCTACTGCCAGCCGCGGCCCTTTCCCTGGGCTTAGCTTCTTTTTCGTCTCTTCTTCTGACCTCACGAATTCCTTCTGCTGTGGCCGAATCCGTTTCCCTGCCGGACCCGAACACCACCGACGAGGTGCCCAAGGACAACAAGATTGTCGTCTACCAACTGATGACGCGTTTGTTCGGCAATAAAACCAGCCTCAACAAGACCTACGGTACCGCCCAGGAAAATGGGGTGGGCAAGTTTAATGATGTTACCGATAAGGCGCTGCAGGAACTCAAGAAGATGGGTGTCTCGCACGTGTGGTACACCGGCGTGATTGAGCACGCCACCATGACCGACTACACCAAGCTCGGCGGCCCCGGCCCCGATGATGCCGACGTGGTGAAAGGCCGCGCCGGCTCGCCCTACGCCATCCGCGACTACTACGACGTGGACCCCGACTTGGCCGTGAACGTGAAGACGCGCATGCAGGAGTACGATGCTCTCATCAAGCGCACGCACGCCAACGGCCTCAAGGTGCTCATGGACTTCATTCCGAACCACGTGGCCCGCACCTATAAGTCGGATGCCAAGCCGGCTGGGGTGCTGGACCTGGGGGCCGCCGATGAAAGGAGCAAGGCTTTCGCGCCCAACAACAACTTCTACTACCTGCCCGGCGAAAGCCTGACCGTGCCGAAAGCGGGCAACCCGCTGGGTGCGGCCCTCGGCCCTAAAGAAGACGGCAAGTTCTCGGAAATACCCGCCAAAGCCACGGGCAACGACGTATTTACGGCCGCGCCGAAAGTGGACGACTGGTACGAGACCGTGAAGCTGAACTACGGCGTCGATTACCAGCACGGCCGCAAAACCTACTTCTCGCCCATCCCCGACACGTGGAAGAAGATGCGCGACATTCTGGTGTACTGGGCGCAGAAAGACGTGGACGGCTTCCGCTGCGACGTGGCCGAAATGGTACCCGTGGAGTTCTGGGCCTACGTGATTCCGGAGGTGAAAAAGATAAACCCCGACATCATCTTCGTTGCGGAGGCCTACAACCCCAAGGAGTACAAGCGCTACCTCACGCAAGGCAAATTCGACTTTCTCTACGATAAGGTTGGCCTCTACGATGCCTTGCGCCGCCTGATGCGGGGCGAAGGCAACACCGAGGAACTCACCAAAGTGTGGAAGGAAGAAAGCAACGGCTTCTCCTCGCACATGCTGCGCTTCCTGGAAAACCACGACGAGCAGCGCATTGCCTCCAAAGATTTCGCCACTGACCCGCGCACGGCCATTCCGGCCATGACGGTGGCCGCTACGCTAGCCTCGGGCCCCGTAATGCTGTACATGGGCCAGGAAGTGGGGGAGCCAGCGAATGGCGTAGCGGGCTTCAATACCGGCGACGGCCGCACCACCATTTTCGATTACTGGGGCGTGCCCGAGCATCAGAAGTGGATGAACGGCGGCAAGTTCGACGGCGGCAAGCTCGACGAGAGCCAGAAGCAGCTTCGCGACTTTTACGTGCGGTTGCTCAACCTGTCTAGCACCAACGAGGCCATCCGGAAAGGCAAGTTCTACGAGCTCCAGGACGCCAACAACCTGAGCAAGAACTACGACCAGAAGGTGGTGTACACCTACCTCCGCTACACCGACAAGCAGCGCCTCCTAGTCGTGGCAAACTTCAGCCGTGACAAAACAATGACTCCGACCATCGAAATTCCGCGGGAAGTACGGCAGCGTATGGGCCTCGACCCCAACTTCTTCTGCACCTACACCGATATACTCAACAATACCCCGCCCACCGAGTATTTAAATCTCACCCTGGCTCCACTCAGCGCCTACGTGTTTGAAATCAAACCAAAAGGCGAGAAGTGAGATTTCTAAAGTAGTGAGTAGGAAGTACTGAGTATTGAGACGCCGCTCTTTTATTGTCTCAATACTCAGTACTACCTACTCACTACTAACAAAACGTTCTACCTCATCCCCCAATTCCCACATGGCAATTAGCGTAGCAGCGCCTGCGAGTAGCACCCGCAAAAAGCCCCGCCTGAGTTTCTGGCAAATCTGGAACATGAGCTTCGGCTTCATGGGTATTCAGTTCGGTTTTGCCCTCCAGAACGCCAATACCAGCCGCATTTTCTCCAATCTGGGCGCTAACGCCGACGACATTCCGATTCTGTGGGTGGCCGCGCCGCTTACCGGCCTGCTGGTGCAGCCCATTATTGGGTACATGTCGGACCGGACGTGGAGCCCGCGCTGGGGGCGGCGGCGGCCGTTTTTCCTGGTAGGAGCTATTCTGGCCTCGTTGGCCATGCTCATCATGCCCAATTCGCCTACCCTCTGGATTGCGGGCGGCATGTTGTGGATAATGGACGCCAGCATCAACATTTCGATGGAGCCTTTCCGCGCTTTCGTCGGGGATAAGCTGCCGGGCGAGCAGCACACCAGCGGCTTTGCCATGCAGTCGTTTTTTATTGGGATTGGGGCGGTGGTAGCATCGTTGCTGCCTACCATTCTCACCAAGTTTGGCGTGGCCAATGAAGCGCCCAATGGCATCGTGCCCAATTCCGTGAAGTACGCCTACTACCTCGGCGCGGCGGCCTTCTTACTGTGTGTGCTCTACACTGTGTTTACGACCACCGAGTATCCGCCAGAAGACTTGGAAGCTTTTGAGCGAGAAAAGAACTCCGTGACGTTTGGGCAGGGAGTGAAGGAAACGTTTTCGGGGGTGCTGCACATGCCTAAGGTGATGAAGCAGTTGGCCTCGGTGCAGTTTTTCACCTGGTTCGGGCTGTTTTGCATGTGGATTTTCACTACGCTCGCCGTAACCAAGCACCTCTACGGCACCACCGATTCCAAGTCGGCGGCATTCAATGAGGGCGCCAATTTTGTGGGCGAAGCCTTTGCCGTCTACAATGGCGTATCGGCGGTGTTCAGCCTAATGCTGCCCTGGATTGCGCGCAAAGTGAGCCGCAAGCTCACGCACATGCTCTGCCTGACGGCTGGCGGTTTGGGTTTGGTGTCGGTGGCCTTCATCACGGAGCCCTGGATGCTGCTCATCTCGATGGTGGGCGTGGGCGTGGCCTGGACTTCCATTCTGTCGGTGCCGTACGCCATGCTGGCGGGCTCCATTCCTTCGCATAAGATGGGCCATTATATGGGGGTTTTCAACGCCTTCATTGTAACGCCGCAGGTGTGCGCCTCGCTGGGTCTGCCGGCCATCATGCGGCAGTTCCCGAGCCTCGACCCACTGAACGTGGTAGTACTAGGTGGCGTGCTGATGATTATTGGCGGCCTGCTGACCCTACGCGTCGCCGATGATGAAAAGATTCGGTTGCCGCTCGTGCCGGAGCCGCCGCTTACGCCCGCTTACGACCCTGGCACTACGCCTAATCCGCGCGTCTGAAACGCTTGATACTCATTCATAAAAAAGCCCCGGCTGCCGTTGCAGCTGGGGCTTTTTTATGGCCTTATCCGTATTTCCATCAAGCTCAACTGTGTTAAAATCAGCATTTAACACTGCAACAGTTGGCGGGCTGCTATCCGTATCCCTGTTACCTCGGGCTTCTCGTCTCTCTGCCGGAAAGTGCCACCGCCGGGGTATCACCCGTTGCTTATGCTCTTTCTGACGCTGTTTTTCACGCTGTTTTTCGGCTTATTCCTTACTGTATTAGCGCTGCTGGTTTTCTCCCGGCGAGCCCCAGCTCCGCTCCAAGCCCGGCCACGAGTGAGCATTCTGATAGCAGCCCGCAACGAGCAAGCTACCATCGAGCGGTGCCTGACTTCGCTCACCCAGCTCAACTACCCGGCTGAGCTGCTGGAAATTCTTATTGCCGACGACGACTCCACCGACAACACGGCGGCCGTAGTGGCGCGCTTCATTGCCGACAAGCCTCATTTTCGGCTGCTGCTGGTGCGGCACCGGCTAGGCACGGCCCGCGGCAAAAGCAACGCCCTCGCTCACCTGAGCCGGGCCGCCACCACCGACTATTTCCTCTTCACCGACGCCGACATGGCCCTGCACCCCGACTGGGTACAGGCCATGCTAGGCGCCACCACTGACCCACGCGTGGGCATCGTGACGGGCATCACTACGGCCAACAGCAGTGTATTTGGCCGGCTCCAGGGGCTCGATTGGCTTTTCGGCCTCAACCTCATTCGCCTGCTCTCCGATTTAGGTCTGCCCGTCACGTCTGTGGGCAACAATATGCTCGTGACGCGCGCGGCCTACGAATCCATTGGGGGCTACGAGGCATTGGCCTTCAGCATCACGGAAGACTTGCAGCTCTTCAATAAAATTGTAGCGCAGGGCTGGGACTTCCGCAACCTCTGCGCCGCGCGCGTGCTAGGCGTTACGGTGCCGCAGCCCACGGCTCTGCACCTACTGCGGCAGCGCAAACGCTGGATGAAAGGCACCGTGCGGCTGCCTATGCACTTATCGCTGCTATTCGGTCTGTATGGGGTGTTTTACCCGGTGCTATTCTGGCCCGGCTTACTGCCAGTCACGGTTGCGCTGGGGTTATACGGAGTCAAGATCATCTGCCAAACTCTGTTTCTGCACCTTACGCTCCGGCAAGTCGGCCGCCGCGAGTCCTTGGGCGTGCTGCTGCTTTACGAGCCTTATCTGTGCGTGATGTCGTTGGCGGTGTTGGGCTACACCATCTGGCCTAGCTACATCTGGTGGAAAGAGCGGCAGTACCAATGGGCCGAGGGTTGAAAAATTATTCCTGACTAGCTGCTTCCGAGCAGTTATGATGGTGCGGGCTTCCGTCTGCTGCTCTCAAACTTCTCCAACCGCCGATGTTGGGTGTAGTCGAAGGAGCAGCCGGTGGGAGCCCGCGCTGCTCCCATTCGGTCCACATTCAGTTTCAGAAACGGTAAATAACCTCAGTTGCGGAGTCGATCAATGAGCCCCAGCGGGGCGGCATATCAGTAGTTATAGTGTATCCCACCGTTCTCAAGCCCCATCGGATTGACACAAATTGTTGGACGATTTGTGTCGCCCCGATGGGCCCTGAGATGCCTTTATGGTCTGTATTTCTACCTATATGTCGCCCCGCCGGGGCTCATTGATCGACTCCGAAATCGGAACAGTAATCGAAGACTATGTCGTCTGGCTCCCCTCTCCCTTAGGTAACGCGCATAAAGCGTTTGCAGGGGGCCGGGAGTGAGGCCCCTAACAGAACGACCTCTGATTAACCCTTGCCCTGCAGCCACTCCTGCGCCGCCTGCTCTTCGGTGAAGGCGCGCACAGCCACGGCGTCTACCAGGTCAGTGGCCATTTCTTCGGCCAGGCGCTGGTTGAGCAGCTCGGAATGATAAGGCGTTACAAGGTAGGCCAAGCGGGGGCGGGTGCCGGGCAAAGCCGCCGCCAATGAGGCCCGGAAGCTGTGCATCAGCCACCGAAAATCTGCCGCGCTGGCTAGGCCCCGACTACGCAAGTCGATGAGCCAGCGACCTACTTTCTCGCGACCAGCCAAGTCCAGCGCTACTCGATAGCCGTGCCGGTGCTCCTCCGACGTTGCTGGCCGCGTCCAGCGCAGCACCAGCTGCCCTAGATCGGGACGGTGCGTGAGCAGTAGATATTCGAGGTTAGCAACGAGCATAGCGTAAGGGCAGAAGATGCGTAAAGATAACCAGCGGCGGCTGTCGAATAACTATCAAATTGATGAATATGATGTGAAGCTGGCACCGTAGAAAGCACTAGATTTAGCTCACCGACATCATCGGAAACGCCATTCTCATCACTCTCTCCCACCTTTCTATGACAACACTCTACCTTTCGCGCCGTGCCTTGGGGCTGGCCATCTTCCTCCTACTGACCGTGGTCGCCCGCGCCCAGTCGCCGGCTCCGAAGCGGGAATTACGCGCCGCCTGGGTGGCCCACGTTTTCAACCTCGACTGGCCCAGCAACAAAACCCGCACGCCTGAGCAACAGCGTCAGGAGTTTCGCGCCCTGCTCGACAGCCACCGCCAAAACGGCATCAACGCGGTGGTAGTCCAGATCCGGGCTGCTGCCGATGCGCTGTATCCGAGCACGCTGGAGCCCTGGAGTGAGTGGCTGACCGGCACGCAAGGCCAGGCCCCGAACCCACCTTATGATCCGCTGGCCTTTATGGTGCGCGAAACGCACCGGCGGGAAATGGAGTTTCATGCTTGGCTGAACCCGTACCGCGCCCTCACCAACGCCACCACGGCCAGCGTGGCGCCCAACCACGTCACGGTGCTGCACCCGGAATGGGTGGTGTCCTACGGTACGCTGCGGGTGCTGGACCCCGGCCTGCCCGCCGTGCGCCAGTACCTCGTGCGCGTGGTGCTGGACGTGGTGCGCCGCTACGATGTGGACGCCATCCACTTCGACGACTATTTCTACCCCGCCCCTCAAACGGGCCTCACCTTCAACGACGACGCTTCCTTTGCGCAGGACCCGCGCGGCTTCACAACCAAAGCCGCCTGGCGCCGCGACAACATAGACTTGTTCGTGAAAATGGTGTCGGACAGCATCCGTGCCGTGAACCCACGGGTGAAGTTCGGCATCTCGCCGCCCGGCGTGTGGCGCAACGGCACCAGCGTAGGCGGCACCGCCACCACTGCCTTCCAGAGCTACTCCGACATCTTCGCCGACTCGCGCAAGTGGCTGCGCCGCGGTTGGGTGGATTACCTGGCACCGCAGGTGTATTTCGCCATTGGGCAAACGGCCGCCAACTACGCCCTCATTGTGCCGTGGTGGAGCCAGCAGGTGAACCCCGATACCGCGCGCCACGTGTACATCGGGCAGGCGGCCTACCGCATAAGTGCCACGGCCACGGAGCAAGGTTTCCGCTCGCCGAGCCAGTTGCCGAGCCAGATCCGGCTGCTGCGCCAGCAGCCCAATATCCAGGGCAGCATCTACTACAAAACCACCGACTTGCGCGCTAACCCGCTTGGCTTTACTGACTCATTGCGCCAGGACTTCTACCGTTACCCGGCGCTGGTGCCCACCATGCCCTGGAAAGACAATGTACCGCCCACCGCGCCAACAGGCGGTATCTGGTTCGATCCATATGGTCTCTTCGACATATCAATTGAGTGGCGGCCCGGCCCCCCGGCCGCCGACGGCGAGCGAGCCCACCAGTACGTGGTATACCGCATACCCTACCACCCTGGCCCGATTACGGCCGCCGACCTTGCCAACCCGGCCCACATTCAAGCCATTACGGACACCACGGTCTACCACGCATTCGTTACATCCACAATACCTTACCTGTACACCGTCACGGCTCTGGACCGGTTACACAACGAAAGCGCCCCGGCCAACCTGTTGGTTCTGTTGCCCACCACGCCGGCCGCTCGCCTCGCGCCGCAGCTGGAGCCGGCTCATCCCAACCCCTTCGCCTCCGAAACCCGCCTGGCTTTCACGTTGCCCACCGCCGGCCCCGCCGACCTGCGCCTGCTCGATCTGGCTGGTCGTGAAGTCATGGTACTGGCCTCTGGCTCCCGCAGCGCCGGCCGCCACGAGCTGATGCTACGCGCCGCCGATTTGCCCACTGGCCTCTACGTAGTGACACTGCGCACAGCCAGCGGAGTGGCGCGGCAAAAGGTGCTGCTGGCCCGGTAGTCCACCGGTCTGCTGGCTTTTCGCCGGCTGACCGGTCGCCGCATGCTGAGGTTGTTACGTTGGAGGCGATAGTGTGCCGCCGTTTATCTTGTTGAGCAGTTCGCTTATCCTTTGACCTTGTTCTGGGGGCGCGGGCATCAGCTGGCGGCGACCCCAGAACAAGGTCAAACCACAGTTAGCCTCCTGGCAAAACATAGCACCGCCTCATCAAAACTAACGCTCAACAACTTCAGCACGCGGCGACCGGTCAGCTGGCGGAAAAGCCAGCAGACCGGGGCAGAAACTCGCGTGCGTCTTTTTGGGTTGAGGGTGCGTCTGTTGGACGTATTTTCCGCTTCTCATCACTTCATTTTTCGCATGACCTTTAAACCGTTTTGGCTGCTTGGCCTGGGCCTCGCGCTGGCTGCACAGCCGCTGGCCGCCCAGCAGAAACCCGCCGCCAAACCTGCTGCTACGGCGGCCACGGGCACCCGCCTCGTTGAGAAAGTGACCCGCAAGGGCAACGAGCTGGTGATTCCCTACGAGAAGTACGTATTGCCCAATGGCCTCACGCTGCTCATCCACGAAGACCATTCCGACCCTATTGCCCACGTCGACGTGACGTATCACGTGGGTTCGGCGCGGGAGCAGATTGGCAAGTCGGGCTTCGCGCACTTCTTTGAGCACATGATGTTCCAGGGCTCCGACCACGTGGCCGACGAGCAGCACTTCAAGCTGGTGACGTCTTCGGGCGGCACGCTCAATGGCACCACCAACCGCGACCGGACCAACTACTTCGAAACCGTACCCAGCAACCAGCTCGAAACCGCGCTCTGGCTCGAAGCCGACCGCATGGGCTTCCTGCTGGATGCCGTGACGCAGAAGAAATTTGAGGTGCAGCGCGCCACCGTGAAAAACGAGCGGGGCCAGAACTACGACAACCGCCCGTATGGCCTAGCTGGCGAAAACATAGCCAAGGCCCTGTATCCCTACGACCATCCGTACAGCTGGCTCACTATCGGCTACCTCGAAGACCTGGACCGTTCCGACGTAAACGACCTCAAAAACTTCTTCCTGCGCTGGTACGGTCCTAACAACGCCACCGTAACCGTGGGCGGCGACGTGAAGCCGGCCGAAGTAGTGAAAATGGTGGAGAAGTATTTCGGCTCCATCAACCGCGGCCCGGCCGTGCAGGAGATGAAGTTGCCCGCGCCGGTACTAACCCAGGACCGCTACGTGAGCTACCAGGACAACGTGCGCTTCCCGATGCTGCAAATGGTGTTCCCGACGGTGCCCCAGTACCACCCCGACGAAGTACCCCTCGACGCGCTGGCCAACATCATCGGGGGCGGCAAAAACTCGCTGCTCTACAAGAACCTCATCAAGACGCAGAAGTCGGTGCAGACGCAGGCCTACCATCCCGCGTCGGAGCTGGGCGGCGAGTTTACTATCGTGGCGTTGAGTTTGCCCAGCAAGGGCCTCGATAGCACCGAAGCCGTGGTGCGTGGCACGCTGGCCGAATTTGAGCGCCGGGGCGTTACCGACGACGATGTGGCCCGTTTCAAAGCCAGCCGCGAAGCCGACATCGTGAATGGCCTGGCTAGCGTGAGCGGCAAGGTGAGCCAGCTGGCCGCTTACCAGACGTTTGAGGGCAACCCCAACCGCCTGCCCCAGGAGCTGAAAGCCCTGCGCGCCCTCACCAAAGCCGACGTGCAGCGCGTCTACAACCAATACATCAAAGGCAAAAAAGCCGTGGTGCTGAGCGTAGTGCCCAAAGGCAGCAACGCGCTGGTAGCCAAAGCCGACAATTTCACCGTCTCGAAAGAAGGCTACAAGGCCCCCGCAAAAGACGAGTACGCTGGCCTGCAATACGCTAAAGCCACGGACAGCTTCGACCGGAGCGTACAGCCCAAGGGCGGCGCTAACCCAGTGGTGCAGGTGCCCGCCGTGTGGCGCCAAGAGTTCGACAACGGCTTGCGCATCATCGGCAATAAGAACACTGAAATTCCGACCGTAACCATGCTGCTTACCATTCGGGGTGGGCACCGGCTGGAGCAAACCAACCTCAACAAGGCGGGTGTGGCTTCGCTCACGGCGGCCATGCTGGACGAGGGCACGCAGAAGTACACCGGCGAGCAGTTTGCGGGGGCGCTGGAGAAGCTAGGCAGCGAAATCCAAGCCTATGCCACAGACGACAACACGACCGTAGTAGTGCGCAGCCTCACCAAAAACCTGCCCGCCACGCTGGCGTTGCTGGAAGAGGCGCTGCTGCGTCCGCGCTTCGACCAGGCCGATTTCGACCGGATCAAGAAGCAGACGCTGGAAGGCATTGCCAACCAGAGCACCCAGCCGGTGGCCATTGCCAACAACACCTACGCCCGCTTGCTCTACGGCCCCGGCGACGTGATGAGCCTGCCGGTGGCTGGTTCTACTACCACGGTGCAGGGCCTCACCTTAGACGATGTGAAGCAGTTTCACGCCCAGAACTACGCGCCCAACGTGAGCTACCTCACCATCGTGGGCGACGTGGATGAGAAGGTTGTGCTGCCGCGCCTGGGTTTCCTCAAAACCTGGGGCCGCAAAAACGTGACCTTGCCGGCCGGTAACCCCGCCCCGCAGCCCGACAAGACGCGCATTTACTTCGTGAACAAGGACGGCGCCGCGCAGTCGGAAATCCGGGTGGGCTACCTCACGCCGCTCACCTACGATGCTACCGGCAGCTACTACCGCGCCTACCTGGCCAACTACATTCTGGGCGGAGCCTTCAACTCGCGTATCAACCTGAACCTGCGCGAAGACAAAGGCTACACCTATGGCGCCCGCTCCAGCTTCCAGGCTTCGCGCTACGTGGGTCCCTACACGGCGCAGGCCGGCGTGCGCGCCGATGCCACGGCGGCTTCGGTGAAGGAATTCGTGAAGGAAATCACGGATTACCGCAACGGTGCTACCGATGAGGAGCTACAGTTCTTGCAAGCCTCAGTGGGCCAGAGCGACGCGCTCAAATATGAAACCGGCCAGCAGAAAGCCGCTTTCCTGGGCCGCCTGATAGAATACGATCTGCCCACCGACTACGTGAGCAAGCAGAGCGCCATCCTCAAAAGCCTGAAGCGCGAAGATCTGCAAGCCAGTGCCCAGAAGTACCTGCCCATCGACAAGATGTACATCGTGGTAGTCGGCGACCGGGCCAAGGCTTTTCCGGGCCTCGGGGAGCTAGGCTACGAAGTGGTGGAGCTGGACCTTGATGGCAACCGCGTAGCGGCGCCGGCCGCACCCGCCGCTACGGCTGCCGTAGCACCCGCTCCCGAAACAACTCCTGCCCCGCAGAAGACGAAACGGGTCAAAAAGGATAAGGAGGGCAAAGAGAAGCACAAGCAGAAAACCAGCGAAGACGGTACCTCTGGCAAGGGGAAGTAGATGGTGCCTAGTGCCTAGTGCTTAGTGCTTAGTATGATGGGATGATAATGAGATAAGTGTTAACTCCTTCTTGTTTGATCAATCCTGCTGCATATCAGCTCTTCCATTTGAAAGCCCGGTTCGAGGTTGAACCGGGCTTTTCTTTTTGAGCCGTAGAATAGCGAGGGTAGCCCCAGCGGGGCGGCATGTCGGTAGCCGTGGTGTACCTGCTACCGTTAAAAGCCCCATCGGGGCGGCACTCGGTCAGGCAAGTGTCGCCCCGATGGGGCTTTATCCAATCTTATGGACGATAGTTCTACCGATATAGCGCCCCGCCGGGGCTACCGTGCTTATTACTTCGTAGCGTAGTTCTCATAATAGCAAGGTCTCTCCCGACCTTGCTATTTGTGCTTTTCTAATGCAGCCAAATGTTAGCCCGTATGCAAGGCATAGAGTAGTCATAGACTAGTTTCGGACTTCTCTCGGACTCGGCCAAAAAAGTATTTTGCACCTAACCAGGAAAATCTCTGAAGCAGCGCTGGCTCCTGCTGATGGCGGCGGGAATACTTTTACCAGCGCACGTAGCCGGGCCGATGTTTAGGCAAAACCAAGCGTTGCAGGCGCCGGCCCCGGTCTGCGCCGACAAAGTCGGCAAGACCGGCGGCCCCCAACCGCCCCGGTCTCCGACCGGAGGACGCGTAGCGGCCACGCGGAACCGCGCCACCTGCCATTCTCCACCGCGCTATCAACTTTCGGTTTTCGCGTAGAAGCGCCGGAACCGCTCGGCGGTAACGCCGGTTCTATCGGCGGCGGGTATGCAGCCCGCGCCGCTTAATCCGTATCTTTCCCCGGAGGCCACTAGGGCCATTGGATATGTCTGTGACGCACGAAAACTCTTCTACTTCCTCGGCCCTGCGCGAAGTCCGGGCTCGGCTGGAAGCCTTCAAACGCAAATTCTACCTCTCGCTGCTGGTGCGCGGCGGGTTGGTGGCCGGGGGGCTGCTACTGAGCCTGTTTCTGGTTCTGAACCTGCTCGAATACTTCCTCTACCTCCCTACCTGGGTGCGCGGCGGGCTGCTGTTCGGCTTCCTGGGGCTGGCCGTCTACGCCTTCGTGCGCTGGATTTGGCAGCCGCTGGCCGCCCTCACCAACCTGCGCCGCCTGCTCAGCGACGAGCAAGCCGCCCAGCGCATCGGGCAGTTGTTTCCGGATGTGCAGGACAAGCTCTTGAACGCCTTACAGCTCCAGGACAAGGCCCAGGGCAACGCCCTAATTGCCGCTAGCCTAGAGCAGCGGGCCGGTCAGCTGGCGGGCGTGCAGTTTGAAAACGGCATCAATATCCGGCAGCAAACCCGGCCGCTGTGGAAGTTTGTGGCCGTGCCGGCCGGCGTCATTATGGCCGTGCTGCTGATTTATCCGGCGTTTTTCGTGCAAGGCACCGAGCGGATTCTCAACTACCGCCAGAAGTACAGCCCGCCCGCGCCGTTCCGCTTCATCATCGAAAACAAGGACCTCACGGCTTTCCAAGGCGAAGATTTCAAGCTGCAGGTGAAGGTGGAAGGGCAGGCCGTGCCCAACGACGTGACGATAGAATACGGCGGCCGGGAGCGGCACCTCGTGCAGGACCGGCCGGGCCACTTCAGCTACCAATTTCAGCAGCTGCAAAAAGGCATACAGTTCCAGCTCGCCGCCGCCAATATCACGTCCGACGATTACGACCTCACGCTGCGCCAGCGCCCCAATCTGCGCGACTTTCAGGTGGACGTGACCTACCCGGCTTACCTGGGCAAGCCCGCCGAAACCATCCGCAACACCGGCAACCTCACCGTGCCCGAGGGCAGCACCGTGCGCTGGCGCTTCGCCACGCAGGCCACCGACCAGCTGCAACTGCTCTTCAAGAGCCCCGACGAAACGCTGACCGCGACGCCCGCCGACGAGCAGTTTACGGCGTTGCGGGTGGTGTCCCGCACGCAGAGCTACGCCGTGCGCCTTCGCAATCCGGCCAGCCTCAACCGGGACCCCATCGAATACCAGCTCACGGCCATTGCCGACCAGCTGCCCGAAATCAGCCTCGAAACCTTCCCCGACACGACCTCGCTGCGCTACCTGGCGCTGGGCGGCAACCTGCGCGACGACTACGGCCTCTCGCGCTTGCAGCTGCATTACCGTATCGCAAGCAAGGCGCGGCCTAGCGCGGCGTTTCAGGCGCGGGCCTTGCCGCTGGCGGCGGGACCGGTGCAGTCGTACGCTTACCAGTGGGATTTGCGGCCCTTGAAAATGCAGCCCGGCGACCGGCTGGAATACTTCGTGCAGGTGTGGGACAACGATGGCGTGCACGGCCCCAAAGCCGCCCGCACCCGCGCCGTGGAGTTTCGGCTGCCGAGCCGCGCGGAGCTGCGCGAGCAGCTGAATTCGCAGTCGGAGTCGGTGCAGAGCCAGTTGAGCAAATCGGCGGAGCAGAGCAAGAAGCTGGAGCGCGAGCTGGCCAAAAGTCAGGACAAGCTCAAGACCAAGCGCGACCTGAGTTTCCAGGACCGCAAGCAGCTCCAGGACATGCTGGAGCAGAAGCAGCAGATGGACCAGCAGCTCCAGGACATGAAAAAGATGTTCGACGAGTTGACCCAGAAGCAGAACGAGCTGGACCCCAAGAGCGAGGAGCTGGCCGAGAAAGCCAAGGAGCTGCAAAAGCTGATGGAAAACCTGCTCGACCCCGAAACCAAGAAGCTCTACGAAGAGCTGCAGAAGTTGCTGGAGCAGCAGAAAGACATGAACCAGCCCGACATGCAACGGCTCATGCAACAGCTCGAAAACAAGGAAAACACCATGCAGAAAGAGCTGGAGCGCGCCCTCGAAATGTTCAAGCAGTTGCAGTTTGAGCAGAAGCAGGAAGCGGCCCTCGACAAGCTGGAGCAGCTAGCTAAAGAACAGGAACAGCTAGCCGAGCAGACCCAGAAAAACGACAAGGAAAACCCCGACAACAAGCTCAGCAACGAACAACAAAAAGCGAACAACGAAAAACTAAAGGAGCAGCAGCAGGAGAAGCAGCAGCAGTTTGAGGAGCTGAAGAAGGACTTGCAGGACCTGAAGAAGATGGACGAGCAGCTCGGCAACGAAAACGGGGCCGACGAGATGAAGCCCGAGCAGCAGCAGGTAGACGAGCAGATGCAGGAGAGCGAGCAGCAGCTGGGCAAAAACCAGAACAAGAAAGCCAGCCAAAGCCAGCAGAAAGCCGCCCAGAGCATGAAGCAAATGGCGCAGAAAATGAAGCAGGAGATGAGCGAGGAAGAGCAGGACCAGCAGCAGGAGAATATCGACGACCTGCGCGACATCCTCGAAAACCTGCTCAAACTCAGCTTCGACCAGGAAGGCCTGGCCAAAGATTTCCGCCGGGTAGACCAGAGCGACCCGCGTTTCGTGCAGCTCGGCCAGCAGCAGCGCAAACTCAAGGACGACGCCCGCGTGGTGCAGGATTCGCTGTACGCCCTGGCTAAGCGCGCCTTCCAGATTCAGAGCTTCGTTACGCGCGAAGTAGGCGAGATGAACGGCCGCATCGACGAAAGCCTGGACCATATCCGGCAGCGGGAAGTGGGCCGCGCCACCGCCAGCCAGCAACAGGCCATGACCAGCATGAACAACCTGGCGCTCATGCTGAACTCAGCGCTGCAGCAAATGCAGCAGGAGCAACGCGAAAGCCAGAACCAGCAGCAACAGGGCGACGGCAAGTCCGGCAAGAAAAAGAAAAAGGGCAAAGGTAGTTCGGCCGGTGAGGGCCAGCTCGGCAAAATGCAGCAGCAACTCAACCAGCAAATTCAGCAGCTCCAGCAGAGCGGCAAGCAGGGCCGCGCCTTAAGCGAAGACCTGGCCAAGCTGGCTGCCCAGCAGCAAATGCTGCGGCAGGCTTTGCAGGAACTGGAAAAGCAACAGAAAGGCACTAAGCCCGGCCAGAAAGAAGGCAAAGGGGAGCTCGGCGGTGGCGGCACCGGCGAAGCGAAAAAATTAATGGAACAAACCGAAACCGACCTCGTAAACAAGCGGCTGACGGAGCAGACTATCATGCGGCAGCGCCAAATCCTGACTCGTTTGCTGGAAGCCGAGAAATCGGCACGCGAACGGGACCAGGATGAAAAGCGCGAAGCGCAGTCGGCTCAGAACCTCCCACCTGTTTTTCCGCCCGCCTTTGAACAGTACAAGCGCCAGAAAGACCGCCAGACCGAGCTGCTCCGCACCGTGCCGCCGGCCCTCACGCCCTATTATCAGCGGGAGGTAAGTGAATATTTTCAAAAAATGAAATAGCGTCTCGCTAAGTTTGCGCCCCGCCGCCCCTCACCTCTACCTAATGAAGCAGGTTAAAATCCAGATTCCCTCTCTCGTCGAGAACATCCGCGTAGTGGAGAGTTTTATCGATAATTCGAAAGACACCTTCCACATCGAAGACGATATTTACGGCAATATCATGGTGGCCGTCACCGAAGCCGTCAACAACGCCATCCGGCACGGCAACAAGTTCGACAAGGATAAGAACGTGTATTTGTCGCTGTACGTGAATGAGGACCGCGTAAAGTTTGAGGTGGAAGACGAAGGCCAGGGCTTCGACTATACCAACCTCATTGACCCTACCGCGCCCGAAAACCTCGAAAATCCTGGTGGCCGCGGCATCTTCCTCATCCGTCACCTCGCCGACGAAGTGGAGTTTCACAAGGATGGGCGCAACGTGCAGCTCACGTTCATGCTGCCCACACCGTCGGCTCCCGAGTCGGCCGTTAACGACCTTGAATCGACTTCCTTCTAGTCTCTTTTTTTCGCGGCAATGAGCGACCTGCCTACCACTCCCCATGATCAGGAAGAAGATGATTTCGGGCGCGACGAGGGCCTGGGCATCGAGTTTTTGGTGGAAGACGTAGCCTTCGAGTTGTCCGATGCCGAAGAGCTCACTTCCTGGATTGAGCGGGTGGCGGCCGTGCACGAACACGAAATCGTGCAGCTCACCTACATCTTCTGCTCCGACGAATACCTGCACAAGGTGAACGTGGAATACCTCGACCACGACACCTACACCGACGTCATCACCTTCGACAACGCCGACGACGCCGACATCATCGAGGGCGACATTTTCATCTCCGTAGATCGGGTGCGCGAAAACGCCCAGCTCCACGGCGTCACGTTCCGCGACGAGCTACACCGCGTCATGATTCACGGCGTGCTGCACCTGCTCGGCTACGCCGACAAGGACCTGCTCAGCCAAACCGCTATGCGCAAAAAGGAAGACGACTGCTTGTCGTTGCGCACGTTTTAGCCAGGCGCAAGTCTCGCCTCTGAAGCTGGTTTCAAGAAAACGCCCGCCCAACAGCGGGCGTTTTCTATGTCATGCTGACGACAGGAAGTATCTGATGAACAATCACGAATCCGCTGCCCACCAGCGCATACGGCGGCCCAACATACGTTAAGGGCACTCTCACGACTCATAAACTGGCTGCTACCCCGCGTTCAAAGGCTTTGCCAGCCGTTGTAGCGTTTGCTACACGCGTCGCGACGACACCTACAACCGTCGCAACGGCTCTTACAACCGTTGCAACGACATCTACAACCGTTGTAAACACAGTCACAACCGTTGCAAAAGCAGCTGCAACCGTTGTAGAACAGCTTACATGCGTTGCAAGCCAGATGCAGACGTTGCAAAAGCAGCTACAAGCGTTGCGAACGACCTCGCAACTGTTGCAAGACTGCTTACAAGCGTTGCAAACGACCTCGCAGGCGTTGTAGGACTGCTTACAAGCGTTGCAAAAGGCCTCGCAACCGTTGCAAAACCTGCCGCAACCGTTGTAGAAGGACGTACAAGCGTTGCAAACAGCCTCACACCCGTTATACCTCGCACACTATGGCCGCTGCCGAGGGCCGCATCCCTTGCACGCCGTGCAACCTATTTCGGAATAGGTATCCCTATCTTTCCAGAGAAACTATTTGCTCTGCTTTACCACCGACACCTTTTATGTCTGCCACTCCCACTCACCCACCCATTATCAGGGGCGAGGTGCTGGATTATTACCTGAGTCAGGGATACTACCGGATGCACCAGGATTTATTTACCTGCCGGTTTCTGCCCGTCAACGATGCCTATTATACCGTGCACTGGCTGCGTATCGTGCTGGCCAACGTGAGCTTCGGCAGCGAGCAGCGCCGGCTGCTCCGTCTCAACGCTCAGTTTTCGACTACCATCCGGCCATTCCGGCTTACTGCCGAACTGGAGTCTCTTTACGCGCTTTACCGAAGCTCCATATCCTTCGATGCTCCCGCCACAGTTGAAGAGTTTCTGCTCAATGGCGCCACCACTAACGCCTTCAACACTCAGGTTATCGAAATCCGGGACGGGGCGCAGCTGATTGCAGCTGGCATTTTCGATAACGGCGCCCGCAGCATGGCAGGCATCATGAACTTCTACCACCCCGACTACCGCAAACACAGCCTGGGCAAGTACCTGATGCTGCTGAAAATCGACGAGGCCCGGCAGCAGCAACACAGCTACTACTACCCCGGCTACCTGGTGCACAACTACCCCAAATTCGATTACAAGCTGTTTGCCTGCCAAGCGGCCACCGAAGTTTTCGACAGCGCCAGCGGCTTTTGGTTTCCGTTTTCGTGGGACACAGTAGCCGCTCAATCCGCGAGCCTAATGGCCGACTGGATAGCGGAAGATTTAGCTGATGACAGGGAGTAGCGCGAAGCTCCCGCTTCGCGCATCGTTGCTGATGTCTGAGCCGTAACAACGCTTGTCGTTCAACGATGCGCGAAGCTCCCGCTTCGCGCTACAGAACTTCAACTATCTGGATGCTTTAGCTACCGCAGATAGAAACCACGCAGACACTGCGACTCATCCCGCGCAAAAAACAGCACGACTGCCTATCTTTGCGCACGTTCTGAGAAGGTTAGACCTCGTTTCACTCGAAATACGAAACCGTTTCCGCCGAGCGTGGAAACGGTTTTTACTTTCTGCTTGGATGGAAAAGCAAGTCGGCACATTTGCAGTGGAAGACGCCTTCCGCATCACCGGGCGCGGCTGGATGCTGGCTGGCGCGCTTACGGGTGAGGTTTCAGTTGGCCATCACCTCGCCTTTGCCAGTGGTGCGGTATTGCGCGTGAATGGAGTTGAGATGATCAACACCCTGCGCACTGGCAAAGCGGCCTTGCTGATTCCTTCTCAGTTCAACTCCCGGCAGGAGCTGGTTGACCAGAACATCATCGGGGCTACGGCCCGGATTCTGGAATAACCGCCGGCCGGGCACAATTCGACATTCTTATCTGTTGCTCATCCTCGAACAACTTTCCGCCATGTTTCAGCAAGAAGAGTACGACGTCATTGTAGTAGGAGCCGGCCACGCCGGGTGCGAGGCCGCCGCCGCCGCCGCCAACCTGGGCTCCAAGGTCCTGCTCGTGACGATGAACATGAACACCATCGCGCAGATGTCGTGCAACCCGGCCATGGGCGGGGTGGCCAAAGGGCAGATTGTGCGCGAGGTGGACGCGCTGGGCGGGCAGTCGGGCATCATCACCGACAAAACCATGATTCAATTTCGGATGCTGAATCGCTCCAAAGGCCCCGCCATGTGGAGCCCGCGCGCGCAGAGCGACCGAATGCGCTTTGCCGAAGAGTGGCGCCTCACGCTGGAACAAACGCCCAACGTGGATTTCTGGCAGGAAGCCGTGACAGGAATCGTGGTGGAAAACGACACTGTAGTGGGCGTCAAAACGGCCCTCGGCATCGAGTTTCGCGGCAAGTCCGTGGTGCTTACCAACGGCACCTTCCTCAACGGCCTTATCCACATCGGCGAAAAGCAGTTTGGTGGGGGCCGCGCCGCCGAAAAAGGCAGCACCGGCATCACGGAGCAGCTGCTGGAGCTGGGCTTCGAAGCGGGCCGCATGAAAACTGGCACCCCGCCCCGCGTGGACGGCCGCAGCCTCGACTACTCCAAAATGGAGGCCCAGCCCGGCGACGAAACGCCCAGCAAGTTCAGCTACCTCGACACCCCGGCTTTGGTGAAGCAGCGCCCCTGCTACATCACGTACACCAACGCCGAGGTGCACGAGATTCTGAAGGAAGGCTTCGAGAAGTCGCCCATGTTCCAAGGTCGTATCAAGGGACTGGGGCCACGCTATTGCCCATCGGTGGAGGATAAAATCAACCGTTTTGCGGACAAGGACCGGCACCAGATTTTCGTGGAGCCCGAAGGCTGGAGCACGGTGGAAGTGTACGTGAACGGCTTTTCGAGCAGCCTGCCCGAAGACGTGCAGTATCGCGCCCTGCGCAAAATCGCGGGCTTCGAAAACGCCAAGATGTTCCGGCCCGGCTACGCCATCGAGTACGACTTTTTCCCGCCCACGCAGCTGCAACTCACGCTGGAAACTAAGCGCATCAAGAACCTGTACTTCGCGGGCCAGATCAACGGCACCACGGGCTACGAGGAGGCAGCGTGCCAGGGCCTGATGGCCGGCATCAACGCCCACAACCGCGTGCACGGCAAGGAGCCCTTCATCCTCAAGCGCAGTGAGGCCTACATCGGCGTGCTCATCGATGACCTCGTCAACAAAGGCACCGACGAGCCTTACCGCATGTTCACGAGCCGCGCCGAGCACCGCTTGCTGCTGCGCCAGGACAACGCCGACCTGCGCCTCACGCCGCTAGGCTATGCCCTGGGCCTGGCTTCGGAAGAGCGGATGGAGCGCGTGCGCGAGAAGGAGCAGCAAACCGCCGAAGTAGCGAAGCTGCTCAAGAACTTCGGCATCGAGCCCGCAGAAATCAACGGTTGGCTGACGGAAATCGGCTCGGCAACTATTCACGAGAAAACGCGCGCCGTGAACCTGCTGCGCCGCCCTAACGTGGACCTGCCGGCTCTGGCCCGCGTGCTGCCCGGCCTCACGTTGGCCTTGGCGCCGTACAGCCCGAAAGCGTTGGAGCAGGCTGAGATTCTGGTGAAGTACGAGTCCTATCTGGAGAAGGAGCACCAGCAAGCCGCCCGCGTGCAGGAGCTGGAAAACTTCACCATCCGCGGCCGCCTCGACTACCACGCCATGCCGGCCCTTTCGCACGAAGCCCGCGAAAAGCTGCTCAAGATTCAGCCCGAAACGCTAGGCCAGGCCAGTCGCATCAGCGGCGTCTCGCCCGCCGATGTTTCGGTATTGATGGTGTACCTTGGCCGGTAAAATTTCAGAAGTGAGAACCTAGAAGTGAGAAGTGAGACCCAACCGGTTTTGCTTCTCACTTCTCACTTCTTACATCTAACTTCTAGTTTTTGTGTCTTACGAACGATTGGATAAATGCCCGGTGTGCGGGAAAACGGAGTTCCGCAACAAGCTGGTAGTAGAAGATAAATCGGTGAGTAGGGAGAGTTTTGCCATTCAGCAGTGCGTGGCGTGCGTGTTCCAATTCACCAACCCCCGGCCCGATTCCAGTAGCATTGGCCGCTATTACGAGTCCGACGAGTACGTGTCGCACAACAGCGCGGCCACAGGCTTCATCAACCAGGCATACCGTCTGGCCCGGTTTTTCACGATGCGCCGCAAGGTTGCCTTGGTCAGCCGGCTGGCGCCGCGCAAAGGGCTATTATTCGATTACGGCTGCGGAACCGGCCACTTTTTAGCAGCGGCCAAAGTCAATGGGTGGAAGGTGGCCGGTGTGGAGCCTAATGCCCGAGCCCGCGAAGAAGCCACGGCCCGCGTAGGTCAGCCCATCGGGAGCGGCAAGCTGATCGACTTCGAGCTGGAAAGTTTCGACGCCATTACGCTTTGGCACGTGCTCGAACACGTGCACACGCTCAACGATACGCTCAACCAGCTCGTGAACCGGCTCAAGCCCGACGGTGTGCTGCTCATTGCGGTGCCCAATGTGGAAAGTCTCGACGCCCAGCACTACCGCCAGGAGTGGGCTGCCTACGATGTGCCCCGTCACCTCTACCATTTCAGCCCCCAAACCATGACGCAGTTGCTCAAAAAGCACAAACTGAAGGTGCTCGAAACGCTGCCCATGCCGCTGGATGCCTACTATGTGAGCATGCTGAGCGAGAAGCGTCGCGCCGAACGGGGCGGAGGCCTGCTCTCGGTGCTTAAGGCCGGCTACAAATCCAACCAATACGCCAAGCAGCACAATGGGCAATATTCCAGCCTGCTGTACGTGGCCGTCAAACGCTAGCAACATGCCTACGCAGGCGGCTTGGAGTCTGGAACTGCTGCTGGCTGCCGGGCCGACGTTATCGGCAAGTGTTAGTGGGGTAGGGGAGATGCCTACGCCCGCCGTTTCCATCTCCAATGTTGCTGCGTTAGTTCAGCCTCATGAGCCGGTAGCAACCGCCAGGTACATACCAAGCCAGTCCCCACGCACGTTTCCGCCCAGCCCGACACTACCGCAAAACGGTGTTGCTCCCGGTCCTCGCCATAATGGTGCTGACCATTTCTACGCTCTTGCTTTATAATGTCCGTTCGCGCTAATCTTCTGCTTCTGTTTTCGGCCGCGGCTGGCATGGCCGGTTGCGCTTCCATTAGCTCGCCGCAAGGTGGCCCGCGCGACGTTACGCCGCCCAAGCTGGTCAGCACTACTCCCGCCAACGGCGCCCGCAACGCCCGCACCCAGACGGTGCGGCTAGTATTTTCGGAGCCCGTGCAGCTGAAAGACTTGCAGAAAAACCTCATCATCGCCCCTACTATTGGCGACGATAACAAGTACAAGGTGCGCGAAGAGCGCAACAGCATCGCGTTGCTCTTCGACAAGCCGCTGGAGGAGAATACCACCTACTCGTTCAATTTCGGCAACGCCATTTCCGACATCACCGAAAGCCTGCCGGCTCCCAATGCTATTGTGAGCTTTAGCACCGGCGCGGTACTCGACTCGGGGGCCGTGCGCGGTACTGTCCGGGACGTACTCACGCAGAAGCCCGCCGATGCGGCTTCGGTCTTGCTCTACCCCGAAGCCGACACGGTAGGCGTGCGCCGCGGCAAGCCCTACTATCTGGCCCGTACCGACAAAACCGGCGCCTACAAGCTGCAAAATCTGAAAGCCGGCCGTTACCGCCTTTACGCCATCACCGACAAAAACCAGAACACGCACTACGACGAGGGCGAGAAAATAGCCTACCTGCCCGAGTTATTCACTGTCGGCCCTGAGCCCGATACCGTACGCCTTGAACTGACACGTCCCGATGCGCGGCGTCCCATCGTGAGTAGCCGCCAGGCCGGGCAGGGGCAATTCCGCATCAGCTACAACGAAGGCCTGCGCACGGCCGCCGTTTCGCCCTTAACTGGTCCTGCTTCGCCCGCTTTGTCAGAAGTGGTGCAGCTCACGGAGCAAGGCCGGACGGTCACGCTATTTCGCAGCAACGTCCTCACCGAGGGCAACTACCTGCTCGCCGCCACCGACAGTGTTGGCAACCTTAGCCGCGATACTATTGCGGTGAAATTTCAGGATCCACCAAACAAGGCTCCAACTCGCCGCGCCCCGGTGTATGCCGTGGAAGGTGCTCCGCGCGAGGTGTACCGGCAGGGCGAAGTGCGGTTTACGTTCACGGAGCCCGTACGAGTGACCCCAGGCAAGCCCTTTGCGGCGTTGCAAGAAGATTCCACCCGCACCCGCCCGCTTCTGCTAGGCCCCGATGGCACGCTCAGCCCCGACCGGACCAAGCTCACGGTGCTGCTCAACACCAAAGCCAAGTCCACCGTTACGCTGCGGCTCGATACGCTCAACCTCACTACCATCACGGGGCAACGCCTCGGCGCGCAACCACTGCGCCTGCGCGTAACGGAGCAAGCCACCACTGGCAGCCTAGCCGGCAGCATTCAGACCAAGTACAAGCGCTACGAGGTGCAGTTGCTCGACGATAAAGGTATTCCGGCCGCCATCCTCAACAGCCCCCGCAATACCTTTCGCTTCGAGCGTCTGGCACCCGGTACCTACACCATTCGCGTGTTGATTGACGCGGATGCCGACGGGCGTTGGCGTGGCGGCGACCCTAAGTTCGTGCTGCCGCCCGAGCCGGTATATCTGCTACCCCAGCCGGTACAGGTTCGCTCCAATTGGGAAGTGGAAGACCTTCGCCTAACGTTCTGAGGTAAGAACCAGCTTTGCGCTCTGCTTATAGCCCTGTGTACATCTGCTACGAATGTGCACAGGGTTTTTCGTGCGCTTCATTTTACTGCCTCTACGTAGCTGCTTTCAGCTGTTAGCTAACTTCTGCAGTTACTTCCAGTAACTAAAAACGGCCTTAGTTGCTTCCTTTCGCTGATTTTGAGGTTAAGGGTGCGCATTATTACAAATCGTGCGCGCTCAGCTTTTGCTCAAAGGCAACGGAAATAGCGGTGATTGGTGGGCTTTCCACATTTGGTCAACCGCAATTCAAGTTACTGAGCGGTGTTTCGGGCCATTTTCCACAGCTATTCCACAGGGTTTTCCACTTTTCACTCGTCTGGGCGCGTAACCTGTGGATAATATTGCGGCAACGTGGGGATAACCCGTGGAGAAATAGAGGATAAGTTTTTTTGCGTTTCTAACGGGCTTCACAGCTGCCTCCGAGCAGTAGTCGGCGGTGGATAAGCGTGGACAACTTCCCCTGCTTTTCAAGACAATCCACAACGGCCAAAACTGTGAATTGTGGATTAGTGGATAAGCTATGTGGATTGTGAAAAACCTACTTAAGTTTTTATTCATCAAGTGGTTACTATCAACACACCCTGTTGATAGACGGTGCATAAGCGCGGAGCTGTACACAAGTTATCCGGACTGTGGATTACCAACCAAGATTGTCCACTTATAAACAGCCCCGATGACTGAGATTAAAAAGACTTCTTAAAATTTCTTCTTTTAAAAAGTTATTAACTCTGTGGACAAACCGGAAATCGAAAAAATATCTAACTCCGGCTTCGCACACCTCGGCCGAAGAGACGCTCGGGCCCAGCCATGCTGTTCGGGCCCACCGATTCGTCCGCTGGCTGAAACACCAGCCAAATTAATCCTGCCGCAAAAACCAGCGTATACAAGACAGCCCAATCGCGCTGCTTATGCCATTCAACTATCAACAGGATTTCCACACGCTCGACTTTCGCCAGCACCCCGAATGCTACCGCGTGGGCAAAGGCGAACAGGGAGTGCTGTTGGTGGAGCCCTATAAAGCCGAGATTCTGCCCCACTGGCGCTTCCGCACGCCCGAAGTGGCCCGGGAATCTTCGGCGAAGATTTACGGCTTGTTTGAGGCCTATCTAGAAGCGCACGACTTCGTGGGCGCCGACATGGCCCGTAAGTTTCTGCAAATGGGTTTCACCAGAGCCCGCCGCTACGCCAACCACCAAGGCGGCAAGAAGTACGCCGGCCCAGTCCCCGACGACAAAAAAGGCCAAAGCGGGGCCCACGGCCGGGCCGAATTGCCTCGCTCTCCCGAAGACCCGATCAAGGCCGAGGCCGCGGCTATTTTCAAGCGTAAGTGGGACGAAGCCAAGCAACACCCCGAGTACCTGCGCCAGCGAGCCGAATTTGAAGCGCGCTACGGCAAGTAACTTGAAGGTAGCAAGGCATCAGTAGCAAGACATTGGACAAAGGGTTGGGCATTGTACGTCAATAGCTTGTTATCTCACGACCAACTACTCCCTGCCTGCTACCCACGCAAGTGATTTTGCTTTGTCTACCTTTACTTTCTCCCAGCATCACCCCAATCACGACCCTATGAAACCGGTAAGTCAGATTCCCTCCAGCACTGATGAGAATGAAATTAAGTTAGGGGTAGGCATGGGCCCGCTCCGCTTTGGCAGTACCATGGACGAGGTACGCGCCCTAATGGGTGAACCCGAAGAAATTGAGGAGTCGGAAGAGGACGACGAATTTGAACACCAGGCGTGGAACTACCTCGAAGAAGGCTACTCGCTCTACTTCGACCGCGAAGACGACTTCCGCCTGAGCTGCATCGAAACCGACCATCCCGGCATGCGCCTCTATGGCGAGAATATCCACGGCAAAACCCCCGAGCAGATTCAAGAGCTGATGCGTCGCAACGGCCACGAGCCGAGCGAAGTAGAAAAGATGGACACCGGCGAAACCCGCGTCTCCTACGAGAAGGAGATGATTGACCTTTACTTCGATGAAGACGAGCTACAGTTTGTCAACTTCGGAGTGTTTATATCCGAGGACTTGGACGTGCAGTGGCCTGCTTAAGCTCGAGGTTATCCACAAAAAGCCCGATTTTGGTTGTGGATAAGTGGATAAGTAGCTGATTTGTCAAGTAGTTGACTTGTTCTATGTATGGATTGAAGCTAGTTATCCTCATTTCCACGGCTGCTTAGGCCCTGAAAACAAAAAAGCCGCTCCTGTAAGAGAACGGCTTTTTTGTGTTTAACCAGGAGACCTGACTGCGAAACAATCTAAGCAGTGCTAGCCTAATACTGTCCGGAACAACAGGAACAAGCCCCCCGCCAGTACCATCGTTACGGGCAACGTGAGCACCCAAGCCAGCGCGATGTTGCGCACCATCTGCGGGTTCAAATTCTTGATACCGCGGTTGGCTACCATCGAGCCCGCAATGGCCGAGGAGAGCACGTGCGTGGTGGACGAGGGCAACCCAAAACCCGTGGAGGCTCCAATCATGGCCGCGGCTACTAGCTCCGACGAAGCGCCTTGCGCATACGTAAGGTGCTCCTTGCCAATTCGCTCTCCAATGGTTTTCACGATGCGCTGCCAGCCAATCATCGTCCCGAGGCCCAACGACACGGCCACGACCAGCGACACTTCCCAAGGAGCGTAATCGGTGAAGGTGCGCATCTTGGCGATGTTGTCTTCATACTCCTTACGGTCGGCGGCGCTGAGCGGTATTTTTTCGCTGCTCGTGAGCTTTTTGGCCCGATTATAAAGCAGCAGGATAGCCTTACGGATTTCAAAGCGGGCCTGCGGAGGAAGTTGCTTCACGTCCGTCTTGCCCGCGAAAATTCGGTCCAGGTTTGAAGTCTGCGCCTGAACTTCCGTCAGCAGCTTCCGGTCGGCCTCGTTCAGCGTGGCCCCGTTTATTTTCTGCATCACTTGCTCCACCCGCGTTAGCGACTCGCGCATGTCGAGCGGGTTCAGCTTTTGGTTGAGGGCAAAATGAATGGGCACAATCCCGATGAGGATGAGCATAATCAATCCTACGCCTTTTTGCCCATCGTTAGAGCCGTGGAAGTAGCTCACCAGCGTACAGGTCGTAACCAGTATCAGCCGAATCCAGAGTGGTGGGGGCTTGTGTTTGTGCGGCTCCTTGAAGATGGTCTTGTTCTGCACGAAGCGGCGCAGCAAAAACATCAGCACAATAGTAAGCGAGAAGCCAAACAGCGGGCTAATGAGCAACGCCAGCCCTGTTTCGCCGGCTTTGCCCCAGTTGACGGCAGAAGCATTGGCGCCCGGCAACAACGAAAAGGCAATGCCCACGCCCAGAATAGAGCCAATGAGCGCGTGCGAGGAAGAAGAGGGCAGACCGTAGTACCAGGTGCCCACGTTCCAGATGATGGCCGCCATAATGAGCGCGCCAACCATGGCAATGCCGTGGTACACGTTTTGGTCGACTAGGCTTTCAACGGGCAGCAGGTACACAATACCCATTGCCACACTGATACCACCAGCAATTACCCCAATGAAATTCCAGAACGCCGACCACACCACGGCTACCCAGGGGCGCAGGGAATTGGTGTAGATAACCGTTGCTACTGCATTGGCCGTGTCGTGGAAGCCATTAACAAATTCGAACGCACAAGCTGCTGCCAAACACAAGACGAGCAGCAGCAGTACGTGAGGCTCTAAGCCAAACATAAAGAGGGAATTGGTGAGAACTCAGTTTTCATTATCCAAAGGTAGAGTTACCCTCAGGCGGGGCAAGATTATGAAATTGTTATGGAAGAGGCCGATTTGCTGACGACTAGTAGCTAAATCGCGGCAAATTCAACAAGTTGGCTGCTAAGGCCACACAAGCCGGGGCATCCGTTACTTTTGCCCCTTGGTAGAAGTGAGAAGCGAGAAGTAAGACTTGAACGGGTAGTGCCTGTGTCTTTCATTTCCATATCCCTTCCATCTTACTTCTCATCCTTAGTCTTTCACTTCTCTTCTTATGAGTAATACTTCGCAGAAAGCGGCAAACACGGCCGAGAATACGCTGGCCGACATCGTTTCGCACGCCAAGGAATACGGTTTCGTGTTTCCGTCTTCTGAAATCTATGATGGCCTAGCTGCCGTGTACGACTACGGCCCAAACGGGGTGGAGTTGAAAAACAACCTCAAGCAACTGTGGTGGCGGGCCATGACCCAGCTCAACCAAAATGTGGTGGGCATCGACGCGGCCATCTTCATGCACCCCACCACCTGGAAGGCTTCCGGCCACGTCGATGGCTTCTCCGATCCGCTCATCGACAACTTGGACAGCAAGAAACGCTACCGCGCCGACGTGCTCATTGAGGAGAAAGCCGCTGAGTACGAAAACGCCGGCGACAAGCCTCGCGCCGATGCGTTGCTGGCCGAGTTGGGCCGCCTGCTAACCGACAACGACCTGGCCGGCGTGAAGCAGCTCATTCTAGATGAGAAAATTCTCTGCGCGATTTCCAAAACCGCCAACTGGACCGACGTACGGCAGTTCAACCTCATGTTCTCGACGCAAGTAGGCGCCGTAGCGGGCGAGTCGAGCGAGATTTATCTGCGGCCAGAAACGGCACAGGGCATTTTTGTCAACTTTCTGAACGTGCAGAAATCGGCGCGGCAGAAGGTGCCGTTTGGCATTGCCCAGATTGGCAAGGCGTTCCGCAACGAGATTGTAGCGCGGCAGTTCATCTTCCGGATGCGGGAGTTCGAGCAGATGGAGATGCAGTTCTTTGTGCGCCCTGGCACCGAAGGCGAATGGTATCAACACTGGAAAGAAACGCGCCGCCGCTGGCACGAAGCCTTAGGCTTGCCCGCCGATAAGCTCCGTTTCCACGACCACGAAAAGCTGGCTCACTACGCCAGCGCCGCCGTTGATATTGAGTACGAATTTCCTTTCGGCTTCAAGGAAATCGAGGGCATTCACTCCCGCGGCGACTTCGACCTGACCCAGCACCAGGAGTACAGCCGCAAAAAGCAAAACTACTTCGACAACGACCTGCACCCCGAAACCGGCAAACCCTACGGCAACTACGTGCCTTTCGTGGTGGAAACCTCGGTGGGTGCCGACCGCCTATTCCTGGCCACGCTCTGCCAAGCTTACACCGAAGAAACCATCACGGAAGGGGAAGGCGAGCAGCAGCAAACCAAAACCCGCACGTACCTGAAGCTGCACCCCGCCGTGGCACCCGTGAAGGCGGCCATCTTTCCGCTGGTACGCAAAGACGGCCTGCCCGAAAAAGCGGAGGAGATTTTCAATGCCCTACGCTACGACTTCCGGTTGGTGCTGGAAGAAAAAGACGCCATTGGCAAGCGCTACACCCGGCAAGACCTTATCGGCACCCCGTTCTGCATCGCCGTCGACCATCAGACGCTAGAAGACAACACCGTGACGGTGCGCCACCGCGACTCCCGCGAGCAAACCCGCATGCCTATTGCGGAGCTTCGCAACTATATCAGCGAGGCCGTTAGCTTGTCAAGAATTTTTGAAAAGCTGTAAAATTCTTGACAAGCTAAAAAAGCTGGCCGGAAGGTTTCCGCTAAGTGCTGGTCAGATTCGCTCATAAAAAAGCCCTGGAATCGTCTTCCAGGGCTTTTTTATGACAATTTGCTACTTGCTGTTGATGTTGTCAAGCCAATCGGTGGCTTCGCGTCGGGAGGTGAAGTAGTTGAACTCGACGTGTGCTGGGGGCATGGTGGTAGAACTGGCGGCCAGCAAATTGCCAATCTGGTACTGATACTGGCCTTCCGATACCACCGCGGCAATGAATACGGGCCGAAAAAAAGACGACGATAGCAGGGCCGCGAGTGGTTCTAACAGTTGCTCGTTTTCGTCGTCGGTGGGTGGGGCGTTGCGCTTCAGATCCAGCAAAAGCTTGCCGACGTTCCGTTCCAACATTTGCTCCAAAGCTTGCTGATACGCCACTCCAAACGAGAGGGAGAGTCGCGTGGCGCTGTAACTGAGATACAAAATCTCAGAAGCGGAGTTGTAGGTGAGCGAAGATTCCGGCGTTTGGAAAAGAGTCATTGGCAAGGCAGAAAAAAGTATAGTCGGCCCTAGGTAAAATTCAATTATCTGTAATGACAATGCATTGAATGTGCGTGGTTTACGTACGGTTCAGCATTTAAAGTTGCCTATATTTATTGAAATATACAGCCATTGCAGAAAAGTTCTTGGCAGAAACCTTGATATTCTGTGGTTTGCTTTGTGTTACCTGGTCGGGTTAGCTGCGCGGGGTTGCGTACATTTGCTGCATTTTAGCAGCCTATGTGGAGAAATCTTGCTTTGTTCGTCATCAAAAACCGCCGGCTCCTGATTGGGCTGCTGGCCGTTATTACCGTGTTTATGGGCTGGGAGGCGCGCAAAGTCGAAATGACCTACGACTTTGCCCAAGTGGTGAGTCCCACCGATCCGGACATGGTGTACTTCCAGCAGTTCAAGAAGACCTTCGGCGAGGATGGCAACGTGCTGGTGCTGGGCTTGCAGGACAGCGCCGTGTACCGGCTCGGCAACTTCAATGAGCTGGCCACCCTTACCGACACTTTGAGTAAAGTGCGTGGCGTGAATGGCATCCTGGGCGTTTCGCGCCTGCCGCGGCTAGAGAAAGACACTGCCACGCACACGTTCCGGGCCGTACCCATTTTTAAGCGCGCTCCGCAGACGCAGCCCGAGCTAGACTCGCTTATGCGGGTGGTGAACGCGCAGGAATTCTACAAAGGCCAGCTGATTTCGCCTACTACGGGTGCCACGCTGCTGGCTCTCACCATGGACCCCAAGTACCTAAACTCCTCGAAGCGCGAGGGAGTGATGAAGGTAATTCTGGGCCATGCCGAGCAGTTTCAGCGCAAAACTGGCATCAAAATGCACTACGCTGGTCTGCCCTACGTGCGGGCTACTATGACCACTAAGGTGGCTTCCGAAATGAAGTTCTTCGTGGCTCTCACCATCGCCATGATGGCTCTCACGTTGTTCATGTTCTTCCGCACGTGGTCGGCGGTGGTATTCCCGCTGCTCATTGTGTTGGTAGTGGTGGTGTGGTGCCTGGGCAGCATGGTGTTGCTGGGCTACAAAATCAACCTGCTCACGGGGCTCATCCCGAGCATTATCATCGTCATCGGCATTCCCAACTGCACCTACCTGCTTTCCCGTTACCACTACGACTACCGCAAGTCTGGCAACCAGGTGCTGGCTATGGCGCGGGTGGTACGCAAGATTGGCCTCGTAACCCTGATGAACAACACCACCACGGCCATTGGCTTCGTGGTGTTCTGTTTCACCAACATTGCCATTCTCTACCAGTTTGGGGCGGTGGCCACCATCAACATCTTCGTGGCCTTCCTGATATCGTTTATCCTGATGCCCATCATCTTCATGCTGCTACCGCCCCCCACGCCCAAGCAGTTGGAGCATCTCGAAGCCGCGCCGCTCACCAAACTGCTGGAGTTTTTCGACTACCTCGTGCTGGAGCGCCGCGCCACGGTGTACCTGACGGCTGGGGTCTTGATGGTGCTGGCTTCATTTGGCGTGGCGAAGGTGAAGGCTGTGTCCTACATGGTCGACGACTTGCCCAAAGAATCGTCGGTGAACTCAGACTTGAAGTTCTTCGAGGAGCACTTCAATGGGGTGATGCCCTTGGAAATGGTGGTAGACACCGGCAAGCCAAAGGGCCTGTTGAAGCTCAAAAACCTGGAGCGAATTGACCGCCTGGAGAAGTTCCTGCGTACGCAGCCAGTGCTCACTACGCCCGTGAGTGTCGTCACGTTCCTGAAAGGCTCCACGCAGGCGTTCTACAACGGCAACCCCGACTATTACCGCCTGCCCGACAACTCGGAGAAAAACTACGTGTTCAGCTACCTGGCCCGCTCTCAGCAAACGAAAGGCAGCGAAGGCGAGCTTACCAACAAGCTGCTGCGCTCCTTCACCGACAGCTCCATGCAGCAGGCGCGCATCTCGCTCAAGATTGCCGATATCGGCTCCCGCAACCTCGATACGCTGCTCAGCAACCAAATTCAGCCCCAGATTCGGAAGATTTTCAACGGCACGGGCATGGACGTGAAGCTGACCGGCACCACCATCCTCTTCACCAAAGGCAACGAGTACCTGATTAGCACGCTCAAAGAAAGCCTCATTATTGCCTTCGTGCTGGTGGGCCTGGTGGTGCTCATTCTGTTCCGCAGTATCCGAGCGGTGTTTTTCACGTTGCTGCCCAACTTCTTCACGCTGCTGCTCACCGGCGGCCTCATGGGTTATTTCGGTATCCCGCTCAAGCCCAGCACGGCCCTCATCTTCAGCATCGCGCTAGGTATCGATGGCGACAATTCCATTCACCTGCTGGCGAAATTCCGACAGGAAATGGCCGCCAATGGCCGCCGCGTACGAGCCGCCATCAGCACCACGCTCAGCGAGGCCGGCACCAGCATGATTTACACCAGCATTGTGCTCTTTTTGGGCTTTTCGGTGTTTGCCTTCTCGGAGTTCGGCGGTACCAAGGCTCTGGGTTTGCTCATGTCGGCTAGCCTGCTGATAACTAACTTCTCCAACCTGATTTTGCTCCCGGCTCTGCTTGTCACCTTCGAACACGGTAAAGACGAGGAAATCATCAACCAATCCGGTATTCGGCACTACGACGACCAATACCACGAGGAAGATGACGACTTGGAGCTGAACCTCAGCCGGATGAAGAAAGGCCTAACCGCGTAGACTTGCTCCAACAATTGGCCTCACCCCCTAGCCCCCTCTCCAAGGGGAGAGGAGGAACTAGCACTAAAAGGCTAGTTCCGATTAGGGTGAAGGCGACATCTACATTTTAAAAATCTACAACTAGTCCCCCCTCTCCGCGGGAGAGGGGGCTAGGGGGTGAGGCCCCCGCTACCACCATGAACTACCCCGAATACAAGCAGCCGCTCAACTACGGCCAGGTTGGCACCGATATCCTGGCGTGGTGGAAGCAGAACGGCATCTTTGAGAAGAGCGTGAGCACCCGCGCAGGGCAGCCTACGTTCGTGTTTTATGAAGGCCCACCCTCGGCCAACGGTGCCCCCGGCATTCACCACGTGATGGCCCGGACGGTGAAAGACATCTTCTGCCGCTACCAGACGCTGCTTGGCAAGCAGGTATCGCGCAAAGGCGGCTGGGACACCCACGGCCTGCCTATCGAGCTGCAAGTGGAGAAGGAGCTGGGCATCACGAAGGAGGACATCGGCAAGAAAATCAGCATCGCGGAGTACAACCAGCGCTGCCGTGAAACCGTGATGCGCTTCAAGGCTCAGTGGGACGACCTCACCGAGAAAATGGGCTACTGGGTGGACCTCGACGACCCCTACATCACCTTCGAGCCGGAGTACATCGAGAGCTGCTGGGCGCTGCTCAAGAAGCTCTACGACAAGGGCCTGCTCTACAAAGGCTACACCATTCAGCCCTACTCGCCGGCCGCCGGCACGGGCCTGAGCAGCCACGAGCTAAATCAGCCCGGCACCTACCGCGACGTGAAAGACACGACCATCGTGGCGCAGTTTAAGGTAGTGCGGGATGAGAAGTCGGAGAAGCTGTTTGGTGCAATAGTGAAGGGTCTAGAAAAAATAGACTTTGAGAAAAATGAGGGCGAGAAAAAACAGCCCTTTTCCTCCAATGAAGCAGAGGATATCCACATCTTAGCTTGGACAACTACGCCTTGGACGCTGCCTGGTAACACAGCCTTGGCGGTGGGCAAAAATATTCCGTACGTGCTGGTGAATACTGTTAACCAGTATACTGGTTTACCAATCCACGTGATTTTAGCCAAGGCGCGCTACGATTATTATTTCCCCAAGAAGAAGAATGATTTGCTTCTGCTGGCTAAGGCAACCCAAGCATCTGCTCAGGTTCAGAGTCTTATTGCAGCAAACGAACAGGCCAAAAAAGCAGAGGAAGAGCAAACTGGCCCTAAAATTCTAGCGGAATTCACCGGCGCCGACCTCGTTGGCATACGCTACGAGCGGCTGTTCGGCCAGGACAAAGGTTTCCCCGTTTTTGAGGGCGAAGAGCGGGCCTTCCGCGTCATTGCTGGCGACTTCGTGACGACTGAAGACGGTACCGGCATCGTGCATATCTCGCCTACGTTTGGTGCAGACGACTTTAAGGTGGCGCAGCTCAACGATGTGCCCGCTCTGCTCGTGACCGATGCCGATGGCAAGCTCAGCCCCATCGTGGACCGGACGGGCCGCTACGTGCCGCAAATGGGCGAGTTTGGGGGTCGCTGGGTGAAAAACTACGACGGCCACGACCAATCCGGCGCCGACTACAAGACGCTGGACGAAAGCATTGCCATCCGCATGAAAGGCGACGGTACGGCCTTCAAAGTGGAGAAGTACGAGCACACCTACCCGCACTGCTGGCGCACCGATAAGCCCGTGCTCTACTACCCGCTGGACTCCTGGTTCATCAAAACTACGGCGGTGAAAGACCGGCTCATCGAGCTCAACAAAACCATCAACTGGCAACCCGCCAGCACCGGCACCGGCCGCTTCGGCAACTGGCTGGAAAACCTCGTGGACTGGAACCTAAGCCGCTCGCGCTACTGGGGCACACCGCTACCCATCTGGCGCACCCAGGACGGCTCCGAAGAAATCTGCATCGGCTCGGTGGAGGAGTTAAGCGCCGAAATTGACAAGGCCGTGGCTGCAAACATCATGACTCATAATCCATTTACCAGAAATGTGATTTATGGATTGATTCTGCGTGACTTAGGATGGGTATCGTTCAAGGATAAAGAGGGCAAAGATTACGAGGGATGGTTCCTAAGTAAGCCTAAGGTATTTGATGAAAACAGGGTAAATCTAAAAGACAAAAGTCTATATGGCGGCGTACACACGATAGATGTTGCCTCAATCGATTTTTCTACTTTGAAGCATCATATTCAAGATTCTGATGGCGAGGAAAAAGTTAAATCTGTACCGCTAACATTAGACGCAGACTTGCACCGTCCCTATGTGGACGACATCTTCCTGGTGAGCCCCTCCGGTCAGCCCATGTTCCGGGAGCCGGACCTCATCGACGTGTGGTTCGATTCCGGCGCCATGCCGTACGCGCAGTGGCACTATCCGCTGGAAAACGGCGAGAAGTTCAAGCAGAATTTCCCAGCCGATTTCATTGCCGAAGGCGTGGACCAGACCCGCGGCTGGTTCTTTACGCTGCACGCGCTGGCCGTGATGTTGGAAGACTCGGTGGCCTTCAAAAACGTGATGGCTAACGGCCTCGTGCTCGACAAGAATGGCAACAAGATGAGCAAGCGCCTCGGCAACGCCATCGACCCGTTCCAGACTATCGAGCAGTTCGGCCCCGATGCCACGCGCTGGTACATGATAGCCAACGCCCAGCCTTGGGACAACCTCAAGTTCGACCTCAACGGCATCACGGAGGTGCAGCGCCGCTTCTTCGGCACGCTCTTCAACACGTACTCGTTCTACGCCCTCTACGCCAACCTCGACGGCTTCCAGGTTCGCGAGTCGGAGCGGGTGCCGCACGCCGAGCTGAGCGAGCTGGACCGCTGGATTCTGAGCAAGCTCCAGTCGCTCATCCTCGAAGTACGCGGCCACTACGACTCCTACGACCCCACCAAGGCCGCCCGCGCCATCCAGGACTTCGTAACCGATCAGCTTTCCAACTGGCACGTGCGCCTCTCGCGGCGCCGCTTCTGGAAGGGTGAACTGACCGCCGACAAGCGCGCCGCCTACGAAACGCTCCAGGAGTGCCTCGTAACGGTAGCCCAGCTCATGGCTCCCATCGCGCCCTTCTTCGCCGAATGGCTCTACAAGAACATGACTGACGGGATGCGTGACAACGCAACCACCTCGTCTGGCATCCCTCCCTTTTGGGGAGGCGACGAGGGAGGGGTCTGGGCCGCCGAATCGGTGCACCTCACGCTGCTCGTGGAGGCCGACGACGCCCGTATCGACAAGGCCCTGGAAGAGCGAATGGAGCTGGCGCAGCGCATTTCCTCGCTCACGCACTCCTTGCGGAAGAAGTCGGTGCTGAAGGTGCGCCAGCCCTTGCATCGCATCCTGGTGCCCGTGCTCAACGACACCACCCGCGAGCAGGTGGGCAAAGTGGAAGACCTGATCTGCGCCGAAGTAAACGTGAAGCACGTGGAGTTTCTAGACGATACCAGCGGCGTGCTAGTGAAGTCGGTGAAGCCTAACTTCAAGCGGCTGGGCCAGCAATACGGTGCCCGGTTGAAGGCTGTAGGCGCCCGGATTCAGCAGATGACGGCCGAGGAAATCAGCACCCTCGAAAAGACCGGCCAGCTAGCCGTAGAAGTCGAGGGCCAGCCCATCACGCTCGCCCCCGACGACGTAGAAATCCGCACCGACGACCTACCTGGCTGGCTGGTAGCCACCGACGGCCCGCTCACCGTGGCCCTCGACGTAACCCTGACCGACGAGCTGCGCCAGGAAGGCGTGGCCCGCGAGTTGGTGAACCGCCTTCAGAACCTGCGCAAAGACAGCGGCCTCGAAGTGCAAGACAAAATCCGCGTCACGCTAGGCCAACAGCCGGAGCTGGAAGCCGCCGTGCACTCCTTCGGCGACTATATCCGCACCGAAGTGCAGGCGTTGGCGCTGGATTTTGCTTCGGACGTAAACGGCGGTTCAGCCCTCGAATTCGACGAATACACGGTGCCGGTACAGTTGGAAGTTGCCAACAACTAAAATCAAGCTTACAATCCAAAAAAGGCCCCGAGACGCACGTTTCGGGGCCTTTTTGTTGTGTCCAGTTTTTGCAAGCAAGCGGCGTAGTCCCGAAACTATAAATCAAAGAAGATGCACAAAAGAAAACGCTACCACACATCACGGCAGGGTGATTACTCTTGGCAGAGCCGCCCTGTTGCATAGCGAATTGCCAACTCCTTGATGGGAAAGCAGTTGGTTCTGGTACCTTTGCCACTTCCAAAACGAATTGGTAATCCGCCGCCCAAAACACTCTGAATTGAGTCGAAAACGGCACAAACACCGCCTTACAACATATACCAACGGCTTCGGAGCCGCCCACGACGTCAAGCAGCAAAGTCTAAAATTTGGCGTCTATTTGTGCTTATGAAATACTGGAAATACTATCTCGTGGCGCTGTTGGTCATCGCCCTCGATCAGCTTTCGAAGTGGGCCGTGCACACGCACATGCCCATGGGAATGCCTGGCGAAGTCCCCGTTTTCGGTGATTGGTTCAAGCTGCATTACACGCTGAACCCCGGCATGGCTTTCGGGGTGGAACTGCCCGCTCCCTATGGCAAGGTGCTACTCACCCTATTTCGCTTGGTAGCCGTTACGGGCATCAGCTACTATATCTACCGCCTCTGGAAGCAACACGCCCCCAACGGCCTTATTTTTTGCATCTCCCTGATTCTAGGCGGCGCCCTCGGCAACCTCATCGACTCTATTTTCTACGGCGTCATCTACAACAACGCGCCCTACGATGCGCCCACGCCCTGGCTGCACGGGCAAGTGATTGACATGCTGTTCGTTGATTTTCCGGACGGCTTTTTCCCCGCTTCCTGGCCTTTCGTAGGTGGTAAAATCATTCCTGACTTCCCCATTTTCAACATCGCCGACTCTTCTATTTTCGTTGGCGTGGCGCTGATTCTACTCTTCCAAAACCGCTTCTACGGCCATCCTCAGGAAACCGCGCAGCCACTAGCTTCCGACGACGAAGCCGCCGCCAAGGCCCGTCACGACACGGAAGCTTCGGCGGCCTCGTAGCCTTACTTGCTCTACAATTGCCTAAACGGCCGGCTGGAACTGTTCCCGCTGGCCGTTTGTGTGTAGCCCGAAGCTTCGCCTTAGCGAATCAATAACGGACAGCTTTAGAACGAGAGACATCGTACTTTGCCTCTTCTTGCGTAGCCGATAAAAGCTTCGAACAAGCAGAGATAAGACGAAATGCATCAGTCTCAATGGCGATTCTGCCGGCCGTATCTTTACCTAAATCACTTCATGACTCGCCAAGCCAGACCTTAGTATTTCATTATGTCCCAGCCCATTCTCTCCGTCCGCAACCTGACCATCGACTTTCACTCGCACCGCGGCGACACGCGGGCCGTGGCGGACGTGTCGTTTGAGCTGCGCCGGGGCGAAACGCTGGCCATTGTGGGCGAATCGGGCTCGGGTAAGTCAGTAACATCGTTGGCGTTGATGGGGCTAATTCCGTTGCCGCCCGGCCGCATCACGACGGGCGAAACGCGGTTTCAGTCGGAGGCGCTAGGAGAGGTGGACTTGCTCAAGCTCAATGATGAGCAGTTGCAAAAGGTCCGCGGCAACGACATCAGCATGATTTTTCAGGAGCCGATGACGTCCCTCAACCCCGTGTACACCTGCGGCAGCCAAGTAGTCGAAGCCCTCCGTCTGCACACCACCCTGAGCGAGAAAGAAGCTGCCGCCCGCACCGTGGAGCTGTTCACGATGGCCCAGCTGCCGCGCCCCGAGAAAATCTTCAGCAGCTACCCCCACGAAATAAGCGGTGGGCAAAAGCAGCGCGTCATGATTGCCATGGCCATGGCGTGCAACCCCGCCATTCTCATCGCTGACGAGCCCACCACCGCCCTCGACGTCACGGTGCAGGCGCGCATGCTCCGCCTCATCGACGACCTGCGCCGCCAACACAACACGGCCGTCATCTTCATCACCCACGACCTGGGCGTAGTAGCTGAAATAGCCGACCGTATCATGGTCATGTACCGTGGCCGGGTAGTGGAGCAGGGCGCGGTGCTCGACATCTTCACCAACCCCCAGCACCCGTACACGAAAGGGCTGCTGGCCTGCCGTCCAAAATTGTCGGTCGGCAAAAAAAGATTGCCCGTAGTAGCCGATTTCATGCGTGAAGACGCCGATGGAGGCTTCAGTTCCACGGAAACGCCCTCCGCGCAACTTGCTGCTGCTGAAATAGGTGTCATTACTGAAACGACCCCTCAAAACGGCGCTGAAATCACCAAAACGTTCCCCGTGGAACATTCTTCTGTTTCACGCTCGACAGAACCGTTTCTCGGTTTAGAGAATGCCCCGGCCGTCGAGTTGGGCCAACTGCTGCCGCAATTCAGTGAAGCAACGGTTCCAGAAGCAGCCTCAGCTTCTCAAGTTTCAAGCTCACCGCAAATAAGCAATTCGGCTTCTTCTCAACTGCCGATTTCCCAACCCTCCGTAGCCCAGGGTTTCGACCCTGGGCCTTCTGCAACACCTGCCGAAATTCGAGCCACCAAGCCATTGCTCCAGGTCGAAAACCTCAACGTCTACTTTTCCATTCGCAAAGGCTTCCTGCGGCGCACCACCGATTTCGTGCGTGCCGTCGATGGGGTAAGCTTCGATATTTACCCCGGCGAAACGGTTGGGTTGGTGGGGGAGTCGGGTTGCGGCAAGACTACGCTTGGCCGGGCCTTGCTGCGGCTGGTGGAACCAACTTCGGGCAGCATCCTGTTCGAAGGAGTTGACTTAGCCAAGCTGCCGGCCGGAGAGTTGCGCCGCCGCCGCCGCGAGTTTCAGATGGTATTTCAGGACCCGTACGCCGCCCTGAACCCGATGATGACCGTGGGCGAAGCTATTCTTGAGCCCATGCGCGTGCACGGCGTCGGCGGGACGCGCCAACAGCAGAAGGATCGGGTGCTGGAGTTGCTGCGGACCGTGGGCCTCAAAGACGATCATTATCTGCGCTACCCGCACGAGTTCAGCGGCGGCCAGCGCCAGCGCATTTGTATCGCGCGGGCCTTGGCGCTGCAACCTAAGTGCATCATCTGCGACGAGTCCGTGTCAGCCCTCGACGTATCGGTGCAGGCGCAGGTGCTCAACCTGCTCAACGACCTCAAACGCGAGTTCGGCATCACCTATCTTTTCATCACCCACGACCTTTCCGTGGCCCGCTTCATGAGCGACCGGCTGCTGGTAATGCGCCAGGGTAAAATCGTAGAAAGCGGCCCCGCCGCCGAGGTCTACGCCAACCCCCAACACGAGTACACCCAACAACTGCTGTCCGCTATTCCTAAAGACGAGCCCGCCGACATTCGCGCTGCCGTGGCAAGCCGGGCCTAACGGAGTTGCGGTAGCGCGGAAATCCATTCCGCGCAGGAGCGGAGCGAGTATCTGGTAGCGCGCTACTTCTTAATGTATGCGAATTATCTATCCATCTCTTCCGTACGAACCACGAACTATAGATCCGCTGTGGCAACCCGAATATGAGTGGGCCCGCGCCAATGGGATGTGGGCTGAGCTGTTCGATCTGGAAACCAACAAGCTTTTCCCACTCTCGACAGGCCCCGAAAAAGCATTGTACCGAGGCTGGATGCTGACTGCTTCGGAGTACAGCTTGCTGGCACAGCTGACCCCGTTGCTCGTAACTCCCAATCAGTACCTGGCTTCTCATCAAGCCACCGGCTGGTACGATGCCATTGCCGACTTCACCTTTGCCAGCACCTTCCAAGCCGCTGCTCAAACTCCTGACTTCTCTGCCCAGCAGCGGTACTTCGTGAAAGGACTGGTCAAATCCTTCGGCGCCGATTCCGTCGTAGCTACGGTCGCGCAGTGGCAAGAGCTACGGGCCAGGCATGAACTCCCGGATGAAGAGGTGCTATTCGTGCGTCACTTCACAGAGCTGGAGCCCGACTCCGAACAACGATTTTTCGTAGTAGCGGGCGTGGCGTTTGGCGCGCAGGGCACCAAGCTGCCACCGGAGTTGGTTTCCGTCTTGCCCCGGCTGGTATCCCGGCCGTTCTACAGCTTGGATGTGGCCCGTACCATTGCGGGTTCACCCATCGTAGTGGAGGTAGGCGATGGGCAGGTATCCGACCTGAAAGAGTGGCCGCTGCCGGAATTTGGCGAAACCGTACTCCGGGCACTGGCCGCCATAACCCAACCGTAACCTCACATTTCCGCTCGGCAATAGTTGTTCGATGATATATTCCGTATCATCTCCTCAAAGCCCGCTTGCGGGTGCTTACTCTTCACCTGAAAAGCCCGAAACCGTTCTGGCTTTTCCTCATCAACCCCGCCGCCTGCGAAAACGACAACCACTGGCGGCTCTCATTTTCTAATGAAAAGAAAAGACGAATCCGCCGCCCCCCGCGCCTCCCGCGCGAAGGCAACCCCCGGCAGCCCAGAGGGTATCGCCACTATCACCAAAGATCATGTGTTTCGCATCTTCCGCGACAATCCCACGAAAGTCTTTGCTTACCGCCAGATTTCCCGCCGCCTGGGCGTGACCACTAAGGAGCAGCGCGAAGACATTTTCGCCCACCTGAAGGCGCTCAAGAAGACCGGGCTGCTCACGCTGCTTCAGAACGACGAATACCGCCTCACCGATCCATCGGCTGCTTACGCGGCTACCGAGCCCGCCAGCGGCCGCAAAACGCGCAAATCCGACAACATACCGGTGCCTGTGCGGCGCAGCGGCCGGCCCATCGAAACGGAATTTGGCCAGGACCCCGTCGTGCACCGCCGTCGGGGCGCGGGCTTCGATTTTCCCGATGCCGACGAGCCTGACAACCGCCGCCGGCCCGGCCTGGGCAGCCCCGCCGATACCATCATCGGTACCGTCGCGCTGGCCACCGACAAGTATGCCTTCGTTATCAGCGAGGGCAGCGAGAATGACGTGCGCGTGTTTACGGACCGGCTGAAATTTGCCATGCACGGCGACACGGTGCGCCTGCGTCTGCGTGGCTCCCGCGACGGCCGCCCCGTGGGCGACGTGGTGGAAGTGCTCAAGCGCAACCGCACCGAAATAGTCGGCCGCCTGCAACTGCAAGGCGGCATCGGCTTCGTGCGGCCCGACAACCGCAAGCTCTACTTCGACGTGTTCGTGCCCTTCGAGAATCTGCACGGCGCCAACCATGGCGAGAAAGTGCTGGTGCGCATCACGGAGTTTCCCGAAGATGATGCTGGCCGCTCACCGGTAGGAGAGGTGGCGCGCAGCTTCGGGCCGGCTGGTGAGAACGAAGCCGAGATAAACGCCATCATGGCCGAGTTTGGGTTGCCGTTTGAATTTCCCACCGAAGTGGAAGAAGAATCGGAGTCCATTTCCGACGTCATTCCGCAAGCTGAGATTGAGCGCCGCCGCGACTTCCGCTCCATCACCACCTTCACCATCGACCCCGCCGACGCCAAGGACTTCGACGATGCCCTTTCCATTCGGAAGCTGGAGAATGGCCACTGGGAAATTGGGGTGCACATTGCCGATGTGACGCACTACGTCCGGCCTGGCACCCAGCTGGAGCGCGAAGCCAAGCACCGCGCCACTTCCGTCTACCTCGTCGACCGTGTGATTCCGATGCTGCCTGAGCGCCTCTCCAACGGCCTCTGCTCGCTCCGGCCCCACGAGGACAAGCTCACGTTTTCGGCGGTGTTCGAACTGGACGAGAAGGGCAAGCTCTACGAGTCCTGGTTCGGTAAAACCATCATCCACTCCGACCGGCGCTTTGCCTACGAGGAAGCCCAGGAGCGTATTGAATCCGGCGAGGGCGACTACGCCGAGGAAATCGTACTCATGAACAGCATCGCCAAGAAGCTGTGCGCGGCCCGCTTCAAGCAGGGCGCCATCAGCTTCGAGACGCAGGAGGTGAAGTTCCGACTCGATGAGCACGGCAAGCCGCTGGGCGTGTACGTGAAGGAGCGCAAGGACGCGCACAAGATGATTGAGGAGTTCATGCTGCTCGCCAACCGCAAGGTGGCCGAGTTCGTGTTCAAGCTCAAATCCCGCAAGCCGCGCTTCACGATGGTGTACCGCGTGCACGAAGCCCCCGACCCCGACCGGCTGCAAAACTTCGCCCTTTTCGCCAAGAAATTCGGCCACAACCTCGACCTGAGCAACCCCAAGAAGCTGAGCGCCGAGCTGAACGAATTATCGGAAGATGTGATGGGCAAGCCGGAGCAGAACGTCATCCAGACGCTGGCCGTGCGCACTATGGCCAAGGCCACCTATACCACCGAGCCGCTGGGTCACTTCGGCCTTGCCTTCGACCATTATTCGCACTTCACTTCCCCCATCCGTCGCTACCCCGACATGATGGCTCACCGCCTGTTGGAGCATTACCTGGAAGGCGGTAAGAACGTGGAGGTGGAGCCTGTGGAAGAAGAGTGCAAGCACTCGTCGGAGCGGGAGAAAGTCGCGGCTTCCGCCGAGCGCGCCAGCATCAAATACAAGCAGGTTGAGTTCATGTCGGAGGTGATTGGCGAGCAGTTCACCGGCGTGGTATCGGGCCTCACGGAGCGCGGACTCTACGTGGAAATCGAGGAGAACAAGTGCGAAGGCATGGTGCGCCTGAGCGAGATTCCCGGTGACTTCTACGAGCTCGACAAAGACAACTACCGCATTATGGGCAAGAACACGAAGCGCATCATCCAGTTCGGCGACGAGATGCAGGTCATCGTGAAAGCCGCCAACCTGCTCGACCGCACCATTGACTTCGAGCTGGTCGACAACCGGCCCGACGCCGTGAAGCGCCGCGAGCAGGAAGAGCGCCGCCAGAACAGCCGCCCCCGCGACTACCGCCCCGAACGCAGCGGCGGCCGGCCCGGCGGTAAGGACAAGCGCCGCCGATAAACAAACCCTGGCTGTCATTGCGAGGAGGTACGACGAAGCAATCCTTCCTTTCTTTGAGACTAGTTCCCTAATCAGACAAGCCCTTGGCGTTAGCACACGTCAAGGGCTTTCTGCTTCAGTAAGCTTTGCGCTGTGAGAGGAAGGATTGCTTCGTCGTGCCTCCTCGCAATGACAGCGCATTCTTCGCACTACGGCAAACTTTGCGCTTGCCGTACAGTGCGTACCTTTCTCCCTGAACCGTATTTGCCTTTCGTGGACCTTTCCTTCTTCACCGATAAACTCTCTGCTGGCCTTGCCGGCCTCCACTACGGCGACCAGCCAATGGCGCTCTACGAGCCTATCCGCTACATCATGGCCCTGGGCGGCAAGCGTATCCGGCCGCTGCTCACGTTGCTAGGCGCCCACCTTTTCATCGACGAGCTAGAGCCAGTTATGCAGCCCGCGCTGGCCGTGGAAGTCTTCCACAATTTCACCCTGCTCCACGACGACATCATGGATCAGGCTCCGCTCCGGCGCGGGCAACCTACCGTGCACGAAAAGTGGAATTCCAACGTAGCCATTCTCAGCGGCGACGTAATGCTGGTGCGGGCCTACGAGCTGCTGCTCGACGTACCCACCGAGCTGCTGGCTCACGTGCTCCGCCGCTTCAGCCAAACCGCCGCCGAAGTGTGCGAAGGCCAGCAGTGGGACATGAACTTTGAGACGGAAACCCAGGTCAGCATCGCGCAATACCTCGATATGATTCGGTTGAAGACGGCTGTGCTGCTCGGCTTCGCTTTGGAACTCGGCGCCCTACTCGCCGGCGCCACCCGCGCCGATGCCGAGCACCTGCGCCAGTTCGGCGAAGGCATAGGCGTAGCCTTCCAGCTCCGCGACGACCTGCTCGACGTGTACGGTGATGCCGCCACCTTCGGCAAGCGCGTTGGCGGCGACATTGTGAGCGACAAGAAAACCTTCCTGTTGCTCACCGCCCAGGCCCAGGCCAACGAAACGCAGCGCACGGTTCTGGCCCACCATATAGGCCAGCCCATAGCCGACGCAGAAGCCAAAGTACGGGCAATCCGAGCGCTGTATGACGAGCTGGAAATCCGGCCGCAGACGGAAGACCAGATCAACTACTACTTCGAAGACGCCTTGCTCCACCTCGAGCGCGTAGCCGCTGCTACCGACCGCAAAGAGCCGCTTCGTCAGTTGGCTTTACAACTACTGGAGCGCGAAAGCTAAGCTGCCGTAATTCGTCGTTTTTAGGCGTCTTATAACGCGTATGCCGTTGCAGGCGCACCGAAGTGCGTCCTCACGGTTTGAAGTGCTTAAGCAGCCTGAAATCTGCTTTTCTTATTTTTCCCTCTTTCGTATGCCCTTCCTCAATCCAGCCCTCGTGCTGATTGCCCTTACTGCGGGCATTTCCATGTATGCCTGGTCGAATCGCCAGCTCATGGCCAATTGGATCTTCAGTCCCTACCTCGTGCAGCAGCGAGGGCAGTGGTACCGGTTCCTGACGTCCGGCTTCCTACACGCCGACCTGACGCACCTGCTCTTCAACTTGTTTGCCTTCTACTCCTTCAGCCCCATCGTGCTCCGCGAGTACGCTGGCAGCTACGGCCGCGGCGCGGGTATTGGGTGCTTCCTGCTGTTGTACATAGGCGGCATTATCGTGTCCGATATTCCCACCTTCCTTCGCCACCGCCAGAACCCTGAGTACCGCAGCTTAGGCGCCTCGGGGGGAGTGTCGTCGGTGGTGTTTGCTAGCGTGCTGCTGTTTCCAGTGGCTCCGGCAGGTCGCGGCATCTACATCTTCCCGCTGCCCATTCCCATTCAGCCCTTCGTGTTCGGGTTGCTGTACCTAGCCTATTCCTACTACATGGGCCGCCGCCAAGCCGACAACATCAACCATGATGCTCACTTTTATGGTGCCTTGTATGGTGTACTGCTCACGTTGATCTTGATGCCTTCATCGGCGCTGGAATTTTGGCAGCAAGTTCAGGAATATTTAACTAACTTGTTGTAAGTCAAAGTTTTAAATAGAAAACAAGGTCGCTAAATATCTATTGGAGAGGCGAATGCGTAAAGAACCCGCAAAACCAACCCTCTCCAATCCCATGAACACACCTGCTTCTGTTGCCAATCGTCTGGCAGTTCGTCTTCTACCGCTGACTTTAGCGTTTACTACCCTCTTGAGCAGCTGCTCCGGCCGTCGGTCTAATGGTTCTCTCAACATTCTTGGGGTTCTCTACTTAGTTCTAGCTGTAGTTGCTGTACTGAGCCTAATCAAACAAGACTGGTCGACGGGTAAGAAAGTTGTTTGGGGCCTTGTCATTTGGTTCTTTCCTTTTCTAGGCTCCATTATCTACTTCTTATTCTCCGGGCGCCGCTAGTGGTCCATAGCACCCAATAAAAAAGGCCCCGACACGCATCCGTGTCGGGGCCTTTTTGTTAGTAGCCGAACTACTTCTTATCGAACATTCGCTTCTTTTCTAGTCGCGCCACGTGCTTGATCAATTCGCCGGAGTTAGTGATTTCTGTTACCTGCCAATGGTCACCGCGGTTGCGCATTTTCAGTTCTAGTACCAGCGTCGTATCGTATTTGGGCTGCGTGAATTCCAGCCCTACCAACGCCTGGTCGCCCTGCTCGTTCACATACTTGATGTCTTTGAACTCGCTGTCGGGATTCACCACTTTGCTGGCCACGCCCATCAACGAAACATTAACCAGCTTGTCCGGACGCGCCTTAGCCGCGGCTTCAACCGAGCCGGTTTCGATATAACTCTGCACTTCCTTGTGCGCCGCCTGCGCTAGTTGGGGTTTCAGCAGCCGAAGAGCACCTTTGAACACCATGCCACCGGGGTTGAGTATTCCCAACGCACCCGCCTGACTCGTTATCTGGTCTACGAGGCTCCCCGTCACACTACTTACGTCCACGTACCGCTCAAAAGTTGGCAGGTCGTGGGTACGGACGGCGTTAGCGGCTTGCATCAAGGCATATTTGGGTCCTGCTTTCAGACTTTGATAGTAGAAGTAGCCACCAACTGCCAGCGCCACCAGTACAAGTAAGATCAAGATTTTCTTCATGGAGGAGTAGGAGAGAAGTTTGCTCGCGAAAATACTGGTTTGAGTCCGGCTTACCGCCTGTGCCTTTGCTACGCCAGAACAGAGTCGCTGCGTCGTCTGTTGCAGCCGCAGCTTCGTAGCGTACTCATGCTCATGTCTCCAACCAACCTATTCTCGCCACCAAAAGTGGAAGTGCACGGCCACCGTGGCTGCCGAGGCTTATACCCCGAAAACACCTTGCCCGCGTTTCTGCATGCCGTACGTCTTGGAGTCGACGTGCTAGAACTAGACGTGGTGCTGTCGGCGGATAGGCAAGTAGTGGTTTCCCACGAGCCTTGGATGAACTCCGCCATCTGTCTTGATGCGCAACAGCAGCGTATTCCTCTTGATGAGGAACAGCAACACAACCTCTACCAGCTTCCCTACGCCACCATCCGGCGCTACGACTGCGGCCAACTACAGCATCCTGGCTTCCCCGAACAGCGGAACCTACCAGCCTACAAACCCTTACTGCGCGAGGTGGTAACCGCCGCTGATGCGCTGGCTAGAGACCTTAGCCGCTCGCCAATACGGTTCAGTATCGAAATCAAAAGCACACCGGCAGGAGACTTATATTATCATCCGGCTCCTGCCGCCTTCGTGCAGATAGTGCTGGCCGAGTTGCAGGCGTTAAACATTGCGTCGCGCACCACTCTACTTTCTTTCGACAAGCGCATTCTTCAAGAGGTCCGGCGGCAACTACCGAAGCTTGCCTTGTGCTTGCTCGTGGAAGACGACATACCACTGGAGCAGCACATCCAAAGCTTAGGTTTTGTACCCGAAGTATATGGACCGTGCTACGAGTTAGTGTCATCTCAACTGATGGCAATTGCCACGCAGCAGTCTATGCGAGTAGTACCCTGGACCGTGAACGAACCAGCTATGATGAGCCAGCTATTGCAGCTCGGAGTAGCAGGCATAACCACTGATTACCCCAACCGACTACTTGCCATTCTGTAGCTCTTCGTGGTAGGAGAACAGCAAGCAGATGTAATGACTCCTGAGACAGAACAATGGCCTGTATGCTCAAGCGTACAGGCCTTTTCCTTTTTGATCTGCCTGCACGGAGAAGTAGCCGCGAGGCACGTTGAGCGGTGTTACAAAAGATAAACGAAAATATGCTCCAAAGAGGCTGATTTGTAATGTTTATCTCGTGTTACACAGGCAGCGTTACATCGTAACATGTAACAGGATTACACGTATTGTATCTGTAACACGCTTTACAGTTGTAATGTATTTGTTTATGTTACGCAGAGTGTGTCACAAACTGATTTACACACCGGACATTGTTTTGTGAATCACATTTGTCATATTTACACCCTTGATCCCCCCCGCTTACATATGCCACATCAAGGCGAAATCCTGCAAGAAGCCATCAAAAACAGTGGTATTTCCATCACGCGCATCGTGGATGGGCTTGGTATTACACGCCCTACTATTTATCGTAAATTTAAAGAAGAGACACTTGATTACGATTTCGTAAAAAGAGTGGGCGACATAATTGGACATGATTTTTCACAAGACTTTACATCGTTACAACAGGCGTCTTTGCCATTTGTAACACAGCGAGTTGGTGTTACACCTTTACAATCTGTAACACCTAAGGTGTCCGCGTTACAACAGCCTGAGCCAGACTGTGCTAAACAGCTCACAGCACTCCAAAGCAAGTACATTGCCCTGCTGGAAGCTTACAATGAGCTCCTAGTGAAAGTGTATGGCCCCCGGTGACAAAATTGTTCCACGTGAAACATTTCTGTCAGCCTAACAGTAGCGTCGACTGTCCGATTTATAGCTCACAACCCCAGCTATAGACCCCAATCCAGTGGATAGAGGTAGCTTGATATTTACAGGCTCGGTAGTGTGTTACGGACAAGGGATAAGCACGCTCTCCGCCGCGAATTCAGACAGAAAAGAAGTTAGTGATCCACTTATATAGGTAAAGGCACACTCCTCAAACGAAGTATAAAAACGATGGCAGAGATGGATGGGCAATGCCAGGTGTGGGAGCGAATTAAGCTCTGCGCAGTAGCGTGAAAATCATTCCCACGAATGACTACCCACAGGTAATTATAATTGCGATAACACCACTAATCTATAACAAGGCGCGAGCCATATGTGAAGCATAGATTCACTCCATCATGCCGCTGATTAGGACTAGTATCTGTAGGGGTTAAAGGGGGAGCTGAGGTATAAGTGGATTGCTTTTAGTGCCTATTGATGTTTAAAAACGACAAGCACGGTAGCTTCTATAATTTGTGTCGACGATTCGCTGGCTTATCCTGAATAATAAATAGTAGAGCGAAGCCAAAGCACGAAGCTTGCCCCTGGACTCTATGATTCTAGCGTGTGTGGGAAAAGGAAAAAGTAGAAGGTTGTTCATGCAGAGACAATACCAAAGCGTCTTGCGTATTAACATTGGGTGCAATTGACTCCCAGACGGGAGGCGCTTCGACAGCCTTTATCTGATGGCTTTATGTTGAACAGCAGACTTAACTGGCCACATCTATGCAGGCACTGTTTGCTGCAACATCATCGCGAGTTAGTCAAGGTATCGCTGAGACGACGGTAGCAGATTATCTCTGGTCAGCAGCTACTTTGAGATACATACTATCACTCACAATCAGTATGCCTTTCCTTAATCAGCTAAAGAATGGAGGGTAGGAGAGTTGTTGTATGTGCTTTCGCCTGCTCATTACTTGTGAGATACGAGACAGCAAGAAGCAGTAAGCTTTGCCCCGTATAGGAAGAAGAAGGAAAGTTTGCTACAGCAAAAAGCACACTGTCCTCGGCTATGCCAGTGTAGTGAAAGCATGGAGGGCAAATGGCTTAGCAAGCCACCGCTATAGAAATACCACCTCCTTAATTACAACTTCCCCGACTTCCGTGTTAATCATATCAAGCACTCGGGTTTTTGCCATTACTAGCTCGTGCTTGAGGGGAGCTGAGCTGAGCCGAACGAAGAGTTTGCTATTGCTAACGTAGACCTCCTGCGTCTTCAAGGCAACTGCTTTCCCCATGATCTTTTCCCAGCTTGCTACCACCGTTACTTCGTTCAGCTTGCCCTGAAGCCGATATGCCTTTAGCAACGCTTTGATACTATCCTTGAGTGGAACAATATCGGCTTTGCGCGAATTTTCTGGGGAATTTGGTTTTTTCACGAACAAGCTCTAGAATAATGCGCGGGAAAGAGCCGCGTCGACTTTCCAGCGAGAACCTAAAGATACGGTGCGAGTAGCTGCTTATAGCGCGCTAACAGTGCCACTTTCGACACGAAACCGACTGATGTGCTCAGTGAGGTTGGCAAGGGCCTTATCCGTGCGGTCTAGATGCGTATCAGTTAAAAAGACTTGGCCGAATGTATGGTCCGCGACGAGTTGCAACAGCCGAGTGATGCGCTTCTCATCGAGCCGGTCGAAGATGTCGTCGAGCAGTAGTAGAGGCTTGTGTTGCTTGCGCGCAACGAGCGTTTCAAACTGAGCCAGTTTTAGTGCGATGACGTATGACTTCTGCTGTCCTTGTGAACCGTAGCTCTTAACCGGGAGCTCGTCCATCAAGAACACGAAGTCGTCTTTGTGCGGGCCAATAGTGGTGCGCTGCAACGCTAGGTCTTTGCGCTCCTGTACGCGGAGTAGCTTCGCAAAATCAGCCTCTGGTAGCTGACTCTTATAGGAGAGAGTAACTACTTCCCGGCTGTCGGCGAGTTGCTCGTAGTGGCGCTGAAAGATAGGCGTGAACTCAAGCAGGAATTGCTGCCGAGCTGCTACAATCTTTTCGCCAGCGGGCACTAACTGCTCATCTAACACCAAGAGATATTCCCGGTCGTAGCCGCCTTGCCGCTCCGCCGCTAGCTTCAACAAGGAGTTGCGCTGCCGCAGAATGTGGTTGTAGGAGATAAGCAACTCCAGGTACTCGTGGTCGAGCTGGGAGATGAGACTGTCGAAGTACTTGCGCCGCTCTTCACTGCCTTGCCGGATAAGGTCCGTATCGTAAGGAGAGATGAGGACGGCGGGGTAGCGGCCGACGTGGTCGGAGATACGCTCGTACGGCTGCTTGTCGTGGGTCACGGCTTTCTTCTGGCCGGCTCGCAAACTCACCTGGATAACTTCACTGCTGGGCGCTGCATCGTTGGGCTCCGGCTGGTTTTGAAAGCGGCCTTTGACCACGAAGAACTCCGAGTCTTGCTTGATGCTTTGGGCGTCGACGGAGGTGAAAGCACTCTTCGTCAGGGAGAGGTAATGAATGGCGTCTAGCAGGTTGGTTTTGCCACTTCCATTGTCGCCGACGAAGCAGTTGATGCGCGGCGAAAGGCGCAGATTCGCTTCGTCGTAGTTTTTGAAGAACAGCAAATGCAGGCTTTCGAGTATCATGCTTGGGGTTAGCAATTGCAATCATTTTACGTACTTTCGCATCCCAAACGCGAACAACTGAAAGCAAGATGGCGGAGACGAAAGTAAAGGCTGCCCCGGCGGCTTCCAATTCGGCAAAGAAAACGTCGGCGAAGAAACCCGCAGTCAAAAGCGGCGGCGATGCTGTTGCTGACTCAATCGAGAAGCAGCAGCCAGACCCGGTGTTGCCCCCAACGGACGCGGCTATTGAAGCTGCTACGAAAGGCAAGGTGAAAACGCCGAAAGCCACGACTCCTGCCAAGCCTCAGTTTCCCAAGGAAACCTACCTGCGCTGGTACGAGCAGATGCAGCTCATGCGTAAGTTTGAGGAGAAGGCGGGCCAGCTTTACGGTCAGCAAAAGATCAAGGGTTTCTGCCACCTCTATATCGGGCAAGAAGCCTGCGTAGCCGGTGCCGTGTCGGCCCTGAAGAAAGACGACAAGTGGATTACGGCTTACCGGGACCACGCCCACCCGCTGGCTCTGGGCACCTCGCCCAACGCCATCATGGCTGAGCTATTCGCCAAAGCCACGGGCTGCTCGAAAGGCAAGGGCGGCTCCATGCACATGTTCGATAAGGAAGTGAACTTCATGGGTGGCCACGGCATTGTGGGGGCCCAGGTTCCGATGGGCGCGGGCATTGCCTTCGCCGAGAAATATAACAAGACCGGCAACCTCTGCATCTGCTCCATGGGCGATGGTGCCGTACGCCAAGGTGCCTTGCACGAAGCATTCAACATGGCGATGCTGTGGAAGCTGCCCGTCATCTTTGTAGTAGAAAACAACGGCTACGCGATGGGTACTTCGGTACAGCGCACTTCCAACGTGACGGAACTGTACACGCTGGGAGAGGCCTACGATATGCCTTCGGAGCCGGTGAATGCCATGAACGTGGAAGACGTGCACAACGCCGTAGCCCGCGCCGCCGAGCGTGCCCGCGCCGGTGAAGGTCCCACGTTCCTGGAGTTCAAAACCTACCGCTACAAGGGCCACTCCATGAGTGACCCAGCCAAGTACCGCACCAAAGAAGAGCTGGAAGATTACCGCTCCCGCGACGCCATCGAGTCCGTGCGCCACACCATTCTGACCCACCAGATGGCAACTGAAGAAGATCTGGTTGTCATTGATGAGCGAGTGAAAGCCCAAGTGCAGGAGTCGGTGGATTTCGCCGAATCCTCTCCTTACCCGACTGCCGACGAGCTGTTCAAAGACGTCTACGTACAGCAAGATTATCCTTACATCCACGACTAAATCTGCCGCGGACTTTACCCGGCTTCGGCCGCCGTTCTTAGAAACCACTCATGTCGAAAATTCCTTTCACGGGTAAAACGCCCGGAGCCCGTCAGCCCCAAAATCCCGTTTCGGCTGACCCGCTTGCCAACGAAGCTTATGCTCCCGCAGCCCACCCGCTGCTGGAAGATCCCGATGCACTAGCCGACCGACTGGCTGAGTCGGAGGACTTTATCCGCCGCAATAAGAACGTGCTGCTAGGTGTGCTGACGGTACTGGTGCTAGCCATTGTGGGAGCCTTTGCTTTCTACACGTGGCGCTCGTCGCAAGACGGCAAAGCGCAGGCCGCCATGTTTCAGGCAGTGAATTACTGGGAAGCCGACTCACTGAAGAAAGCCATGAAAGGCGACGGTCAATACGTCGGCTTGGAGTCGGTGGCAAACGAATACAGCGGTACGAAGGCCGGCAACTTGGCCAACTTCTACGCTGGCGTGGCGGCTCTCAAGCAAGGGCAGTATAAAGCCGCTGCTGATTATCTGGAAGACTTCTCCTCGAATGACTTGCTGGTGCAGGCCCGCGCTTACGCTTTGCTAGGTGATGCCAACCTGGAACAGAACAAGTACAAGGAAGCCGCCGACTTCTACAACAAGGCGGCTAACCACAACGCCAACGAGCAGTTCACGCCCGGCTACCTGCTGAAAGAAGCAACGGCCCGCGAATTGGCCAAAGACTACGAAGGCGCCATCAAGGACTACGACCGTATCGTGACGGAATATCCAGCTTCCTTCGAAGTAAACGAGGCCCGTCAGTATAAAGCCCGCGCCGAAGCCCTGAGCGGCAAATAAAGTAAGCGTTGATTCTTGCAAACTGCACTCTTCTGAAGATAGAAGGGTGCAGTTTGCATTTCGGGCTAAGCCTAAAGCCAAACTCCTGACTCAGCCAATTACCGTTTTTGGCAGCCGCTACGCCAAACAATTCGGGATTTAACCGATTAGCACCTCAACTCATCAGCACATCATCAAACATGGCTACTGCCCTCAAAAATCTGAGCGATTACAATTCCGACCATTTCACTGATATCTCCGAAAAGCGTTTCGGGCTGGTAGTGGCCGAATGGAACCGGGAAATAACCGATACGTTGGCGCAAGGTGCTTATGAAACCTTGCTCAAGCACGGCGCCAAAGAGGAAAACATCTTCCGCAACACCGTGCCCGGCAGCTTCGAACTGACTCTAGGAGCCCAATTTCTGGCTCAGCACGAGGAGATAGATGCTGTCATTTGCTTGGGCGTGGTCATCAAGGGCGAAACCAAGCACGACGACTACATCTGCCACGCGGTAGCCAACGGTATCACCAACGTCGGCTTGAAATTCAACAAGCCCATCATCTTTGGACTAGTAACGACAAACACGCTGGAGCAAGCCTGGGACCGGGCCGGTGGCAAGCACGGCAATAAGGGCGTGGAAGGCGCAGTAGCCGCCATCCATATGCTAAGTTTCTGAGCCATAGCTGCCGAGCTAGCTACGCAATGATGGAACTAGCACGGGTAATTGTCGGACAAAAGCGTAGCTTTGCGCGCGAAAAAGCTGGGATGGCTAGCGTATTCTTCAGAATACAGCGCTACGAGGAGAAAGGCAGGATAAACTAATTTCTGAACTCTCCTGTTAGCGCGATACCCGAGGAGTTCGGCTCGCTTTTCCAGCAACATCTTCTCTCTTCCATTTTTAGTTTACTTTTCCGACCCCGACATGAGTGACGAAACCATGCGCTATTCCAGAGAGGATTTGGCTGAGTTTGAGCAAATCATCCAGGATAAGCTGACCGCCGCCCGCAAAGAGGTTGCTTTCATCAAAGAAACTCTGAGCCGCAAAAACGATATGGGCACTGACAACACGGCTTCTTCATCGAAAGTGTTGGAAGACGGCGCCGATACGGCCGAGAAAGAAAGCCTGAACCAGCTGGCGTCGCGCCAAATGAAGTTTATCCAGCAGCTAGAAAATGCTCTGGTCCGCATCAAGAATGGCACCTACGGGGTGTGCATTGGCACGGGCAAGCTGATTCCAAAAGAGCGTCTGCGCGCGGTACCTCACACGCAGCACTCCATTGAAGCCAAAATGGCCCGCCGCGACTAAAGTCGACCTCTACTCATTGCAAAGCCCGGACCACCGGCTGGCCTGCCATCTGCGCAAGCCAACCGGTGGTCCGGGCACTGTTTTCTGGTCTTGCTCGTTGTGAAGGCGCCAAAACCGGTACCTACCTAGCATCACAATTTTCACCTGTCCCGTAGCGATACGGCACTCATCCTTGCAACCATGGGCAAGAAGCACAACGCCGGTAACCCGGCCGGCCGTCGAAGCCGCACCGACCGACCTTCCAGCAACCCGAGTGGGTCTGGCTTTTATCAGAAATTTACTGCCCCCCGCGGTGGTAGCGACCGGCCAACTGGCGGCGCTCCACGCTCTGGTGGCGACAATCGGGAGCGGACCGGCAACAACCGCAACAGCGACAACTCCAACCGGGGTGGGGGAGAGTTCTCGGGCCGGCCGTCTTTTGGCCGAAGCTCTAGCGCCCGTCCCGAAGGATTTGGTGGCCCGAAGAAATTTGGTGGAGCCAGCCGGCCTGGTGCTGGCAATTACAGCCGGGGCAGCGAAGGAGGATTTGGCGGTGGCTATCGGGGCCGCGACAATGATGGCGGCAACCGCCCACATGGCAACCGCGCAAACGAAAGCGGCCGGTCCTTTGATCGTAACGCTCCTCGCCGCGACGATGACCGCCGTGGCAACAATTTCGATGGCGCCCGTGGCAACGACGAGCGGCCCGTCCGCACGTTTGCACCCAAGAAGACTTGGGAAGGTCAGCCGTACCGACAGGAGGGCCGACCAGCCGTACCACGCGGTGCTGCTGGCGAGCGCAACCGAAAGTTTGTTAAAACAGACCCGAATCAACGCGACGAGCCAAGCCGCTTCACGCCGCGCGAAACAAATGTTGAGCGGCCAAACCGCGACGAGAATACCGGACCCGACCGGGAAATCCGGCCGGCGCGTCCTTTCGATTTCCGGGGGCGCCCAGAAGGTTTCGATGATCAGCCAGCTCCTCGCCGGGAGCGGAATGAGGAGTCTAGCGAACGGCCACGCGGCAGTTTTGGCGAGCGGCGCGAAGGTGGTTTCGGCAGCCGCAGCACCGGCGAACGGAGCGGCTTCGGTAACCGTAGCTTTGGCGACCGAAAAGAAGGTGGCTTCGGGGCCAGCCGGAACTTCGGCAGCCGCGACGCCCGACCAGAACGCCCCTCCAGCGCCCGCCCGGAACGGCCGGCTCCGGCCCGGTTCGGGCGCGATGCGGCTCCCTCTAACCGGGCCGACAAACCCAAGTACGGTGAAGTAGCGGGCCAAGCTCCCGACTATAAGAACCTGAAGTATTACGAAGAGGACAAGACCCGCGGCAACAAGCGTCGGCGGCAGGAAGAAGATGCAGACAACGGAGAGCTGCGTTTGAACCGCTACATCGCCAACGCTGGGGTGTGTTCCCGCCGCGAAGCCGACTCGCTGATTGCAGCCGGCGAAATCAAGGTGAATGGGCAAGTGGTGACGGAAATGGGCTACAAAGTGCAGCCCACGGATACTGTGCAGTACGGCAAAACCAACCTCAACCGCGAGAAGCTGGTGTACGTGCTGCTCAACAAGCCCAAAGACACCATCACGACCACCGAAGACCCGGAAGGCCGCCGCACGGTAATGGACCTTGTCAAAGAATCTTCGAAGGAGCGCATCTTCCCGGTGGGCCGCCTAGACCGTAATACCACGGGCCTGCTGCTATTCACGAATGATGGTGAAGTGGCGCAGAAACTCTCGCATCCCTCGCACCGCAACAAGAAGATCTACCAAGCGGAGCTGGATAAACCGCTGACCGAGGAGCACCTGCGCCAGATTGCTGAAGGTGTGCAACTGGAGGACGGCAAGGCCGAAGTAGACGACGTGGCCGTAGTGGCTGGCAACCCGCATTTCGTGGGCATCGAGATTCACATTGGCCGCAACCGCATCGTGCGCCGCATTTTCGAGCATTTAGGCTACGATGTGGTGTCGCTGGACCGGGTACAGTATGCGGGTCTCACCAAGAAGGACCTACCCCGTGGCAAATGGCGCTTCCTGAACGAGCGGGAGGTTATTCGGTTGAAGTATTTCATGTAAGACGCAACCGCCGGCTTGCGGGCTGGCTCTTGGGAAAGAGAAGTTGGAATGCAGACTGCCTAGCAGTCCGCATTCCAACTTCTCTTTCCCATCATCTCACTGCTCCCAATTTGCGCACGCTCACTCTCGATATTGGTAACACGGCCGTGAAATACGGCTGCTTCGAGGACACGGTGCTCCAGGAAACGGCCACTGGTCAAACCAAGGAGCAGCTTGTGGCAGCTGTCCGGCGGTTGCAGCCAGACCACGCCATTGTGGCTTCAGTAGCGGTGCCAACAGCGGAGTGGGCCGATATGCTACGGCCGGAGTTGCGTGGAGCAGTGCTGGAGTTCAACTCAGCTACCACACCGCTGCCGCTGCACAACGCCTACGCCACGCCCCACACCCTCGGTGCCGACCGGCTGGCGGCGGCCGTAGGTGCGGCCTGGCTGCGGCCCGGCCACGACACGCTCATAGTAGATGCCGGCACAGCTATCAAGTGTGACTTTGTAGAGGGCGGGCATACGTTTCGGGGCGGCAGCATTGCGCCGGGGCTGAGTATGCGTTTTCGGGCGCTGCACGCGTTTACGGGGCGGCTACCGTTGGTAGAGATGCCAGAAGACGCAACCTCGGCCATTCCCCTCACCGGCGACGATACGCTATCTGCAATTCGGAGCGGGGTACTGAACGGTGCCGTGGCGGAAGTCAACGGATTCATTGCCAATTACCAGCAGCGCTACCCGGCGCTTGGCGTGGTGCTGGCCGGCGGCGACGCTCCATTTTTTCAACCCCGGCTGAAAGGCCGTATCTTTGGCATTCCGGAGCTCGTGCTGATTGGGCTCCACCGAATATTGGCATACAATGTTGAACTCTAAATACGCCGGGCTGCTGGGACTGACGCTGTTGGGCCTCGGCACCGCAACCCGCGGTTACGGGCAAGGCCTCGGCAATTCTCCCTATTCCCGCCTCGGACTAGGCGAAACCTACTTCAATACGGGCGGCGTCCGGCAAATGGGAATGGGCGGCGTCGGCTTGGCTGCTCCCAACGGCGTACACGTCAACGAGCTGAACCCCGCCTTGCTGTTTTATATGAACCGCACCACCTGGGAAGCTACGGCGGTAGGGCAGTACAAAACGGTAAGCAACAACCTTAGCTCGCAAAAAACGGGTAGTGCCAACCTCAACTACCTGGCTTTGGCCATACCGCTGTCTAGCCGCTGGGGAGCCGCTATTGGCCTCAAGCCCTACAGCGCCGTCGACTACGAATCGATAGAAACGCGGCGCGTCAACAATAACCCGACGCTGGCGCAGGAACTCAACCAATACATCGGCACGGGCGAGCTTTCGGAAGCCTACATGGCGCACGGCGTACGAATAGCCAAAGGCTTGTCGGTGGGGGTGGCGGCTTCTTATATTTTCGGGAGCATTGATCAGTCGACGGCGACACAAGTGGTGCCCGACGTGGTGACTAGCCCCGATGAGCTGGACAGAACGGTTCGGTTGGAGCATGTGCACTACTCGGACTTCAAGTTTCGGGGCGGAGCGCACTACCGCAGCAAGCTCACCGATAAGCTCAACTACAACGTAGGCGCTACTTACAGCCTTCAAACCAAGCTCGGCGGCGACCGGACCCTGACTTTGGACCGGCAAGCCGCAGCCGGCAACCAAATAGCACAAAGCATCGTGCTAGAGAATGGTACTGGCAGCGCCACAATTCCTGCCTTAACGCAATTCGGTATCAGCCTCGACAACAACAAGAGCTGGTCGATCAACGCAGATGTAGCCCGGCAGGAGTGGTCGAAGTTTAAAGCCTTCAACGAAACTGGCGGCACCGCAGGCGTGGCGCTAAACGACACCTGGCGGGTTGCCGCAGGCGGTGAGTTTTCGCCCGATCCTGGTTCCGTTGACAATTACTTCCGCCGCGTGACTTACCGCGCTGGTGTTTCGGTGGCGCAGCTGCCGTACCGCCCGGGCGGTGACGTACTCTACGATCGGGCAGTGAGCTGGGGCTTCTCGTTCCCGGTTTCGGCCACGGCTCTGGATGCAACCACACTCAACCTCGGCTTCACGTACGGGCAGCGCGGCAACACAGACACCCGCTCGTTGAGCAACGGCGCAACGGAGCGCAACGTAAAGGAAAACTACATCCGCGCCCAAGTGGGTATCTCGCTCAACAATCGTTGGTTTATCAAGCGCCGGATTGAATAAGCGCCGTATGCCTGCCCAACACCGGAACCGTGTTACCCAGCCCTTGCTGGCACTACTGCTAGGCGTGGGGCTGACTCTGGGCAGCTGCCAGAAGTCGGACCCGGCGGCGCAGAAAAAGCCGATTGAATACAAAGGACCACTGCTGGAAACCAGCAACGTGCTAACGCTCTACAGCGACTCGGCCAAGTTGCAGATCAAGTACATGGCGCCGCTGGAACAGCAGTTCGAGAATGGCGACAAGCTCTACCCGAAAGGCATCGACGTGACCTTCTATACCGAAGGTGGTGCGAAGGTGCTCAATACGCTGCGCGGCAACTACGGCCGCTACGACAAGGCCAAAAACCTGTATTTCATTCGGGGCGACGTGCGGGTGAGCAATGAGGAGAAGCAACAGTCGATGAAGACCGAGGAAATGTACTTCGATCAGGCTAAGCAGCGTATCTACAACGATACCACCATAATGGTGCGCATCCAGACTCCGACCGAGGTGCTGACGGGCTACGGCCTGACGGCCAACCAGGATTTTTCGCGCTATACCATTCTCAAGCCGGTGGGAGTATTCTCTATCGATGAGCCGGCGGTGAAGCCCACTCCGGCGCCTAATAAATAGCTTTTTGCATGAACCGATTCTGGGCCCCGGGCCTTGGGCGCACCATCTTGTTTTCGTTGGCTGTTGTCTCGTTCGTCATCGGCACTTACCAAACGGTGTTGCGCATGGGCGACGAAAACGCGCTGCTCGACAACTACTGGCTGTTCATGATTTCATTTGTGTGCGTGCTGCTCTACCGCTACACAAAGCCGCGGACGGAGGCCAAGCCACCCCAAAAGTCAGAGCCCCAAGCTGCTCGCAAGCCGGTGCCTCGCAATAAGCGCCGCAAGTAGGAAACGAAGTTGTGAAATGAAGAAGTTGCGCGGATTAGCCGCCGCTTCATTTCACAACTTCGCCTTTTTCTGGTTATTTTGCGCTCCATTACGCTTTTTCATACTGCGCTTTTTTTCAAGTAAATGGCTTTAATCAACACGATTCGAGAAAAATCAGGCTGGGCCGTGGGCACCGTGGCCATCGGCATGCTGTTCTTCATCGTGGGCAGCGACCTCATTGGAGGGAAAAACCGGCTGTTCAACCGCAACGCTAACGTAGTGGGCGAAATCGCCGGCGAAAAAGTAGAGGTCGAGGATTTCAACAAAACCCTGGAGCAAGCCAAGCAGGCGTTTGCGCAGCAGCAAGGCCGCCAGCCCGACGAGCAAACAATGGGCTACCTGCGCGACCAGGCCTGGAACCAAACGATTTACCGCATTGCCTTCCAGAAGGAGTTCGACAAGCTTGGGCTGACCGTATCGGACGAAGAGCTAACCGACATGGTGCAGGGCAAAAACATCCACCCTAGCATCCGGCAGGCTTTCACCGACCAGAAAACCGGCCAGTTCGACCGCGCCAAAATTATCGAATACCTACAAGGTCTCGACAAGCTGCCCCCGGATGCTCAAGCGGCGTGGCGCAACTTCGAATCCAACCTGGGGCCGGAGCGCATGGGCCAGAAGTACAACAACCTCCTCAAGCTCAGCTCTTACGTGACCACCGCCGAGGCCAAGCGCTTCGATGAGGACCAGAATACAAAAGCTTCAATGCGCTACTTGTTCGTGCCATACTTCTCCATCTCCGACTCGGCGGTGAAAGTGACGGACGACCAGCTCCAGGCCTACCTCGACAAAAACAAAGGCCGCTACAAAGTGGAAGATGGCCGTACCATCGAGTACGTGAGCATCCCAGTGATAGCCTCCAAGGAAGACAGCGCCGCTATTCGCCAAAGCGTCGACCAGCTAGCTACGCAGTTTGCCACGGCCCCGAACGATTCGCTGTTCGTAAACCTGAACTCCGACCAGAAATTCAACCGCGCCTACGTTTCGCCGGCCGAAATGCCCGAGAAGCTGCGCGAGCAACTGCCGCTCACGGTAGGCAAAGTGTACGGTCCCTACGCGGAAAACGGCACGATTAGCCTCTTCAAAGTAACGGGCGAGAAGGCCGGAGCGCAGGCTGCTGCTCGTGCCAGCCACATCCTCATCAAGGCCGATGGCACTACGCCCGAAGCTGATGCTGCTGCCAAGGCCAAGGCTACCGACGTGCTCAACAAAATCAAGGGCGGCGCCGACTTCGCTACGATGGCTCGCCAGTTCGGTACTGATGGCACCGTAAATACGGGTGGCGACCTGGGTTGGTTTACGCAGGGCCGCATGGTGCCAGAATTTGAAAAAGCCATTTTCGGCGCCTCTTCAACCGGCCTGTTGCCCAACCTGGTAAAGACCTCGTTCGGCTACCACATCGTTAAAATCACGGCTCCCAAAACCACGAAAACTTATCAGCTGGCGGCCGTGCAAAAGAAAATTTCGCCTTCGGAGGCCACCAGCGAAGCCGCCTACAGTAAAGCTCAGGCGCTGAAAGGCGAAGCCACCAACCTAGAATCCTTCCGTAAGGCGGTAGCCAAGGATAAAACGCTGCAAAAGCAGGAAGCTAAAAATCTCGGCCGCAACGACCGGGCCGTGAACAATCTGCAAAACGCCCGCGAAATTGTACGCTGGGCTTATGGTACCGCTGCCAAGTCAACCAAAATAGGCGACGTATCGGAGGTGTTCGACATGAACGACCAGTACGTAATTGCGGTGCTGACCGGTGAGCGGAGCAAGGGCACTGCCGACGTAGCTAGCCTGAAACCGGAGTTGCAAGCCGCTGTTCGCAACGAAGAGAAAGCCAAGCAGATCATTGCCAAGCTGAACGGTAAAACCGGCACGTTGGAGCAAATTGCGGGCACATACGGCTCGCAGGCCCAAGTGAAAACGGCCGAAGGTGTGGTACTCGCAACGGGCACTATTCCCGGTCTTGGCAGCGAGCCGGTAGCCGTAGGTAAGGTGTTTGGCCTGAAAGCTGGTCAGAAGTCGGCTCCCATTCAGGGCGAGCAAGGCGTGCTGATTGTGGAGCCCGTGAGTGTGCAGATGCCCACCGCCGCCACCGACGTAGCCGCCGTGAAAAAGCAACTGGCCACCCAGCGCCAAGGTCGTGCCGATGGGCTGATTTACGAAGCCGTAAAGAACAGCGCCGACATCAAAGACGAGCGGAACAAGTTCTTCTAAACCTTGCCCTACTTCGTTAAAAAGAAAGCCGCTCCCATAGGAGCGGCTTTTTTGTTGATCGGGTGTTTAGCTCAGCCGCTAGCAGTGAATAGTGGAATGGCCGTATGCTTCAGTTTCAAGTCTACTATTGACTTGCTGTGCGTAGTTAGTCAACAGTAGATGCTCTTGCTTATCGGCTAAGCTAAATAGAAGATGATTTCCCTGTCTCACTTCTCACATCCCTCTGTCCTATATCATCAATTAGCGTCTTTGTCCGTATTTTCCTGTCTATCTTGAAATGAATCTGGCTGCTGAGCCGTTTGCACCGAATATGCTCCATTGTATGCGTCATTTCCGTCCTGTACTGTTCTCCTTTCTGCTTTTAGCCACGACGCCTGCGCAGGCCCAGCAGGCACCAGAAGGAGGGAATATTTCACTAGCCAAAGAGTACACGCGCAAAGGCGAGCACGAAAAGGCAGTTTTCTTGTTTGCCAAGCTGCCCACTGAAGCGCAAACGTCGGCTTCTGTGCTGCCCGATTATTTGCAGTCGTTGCAAAGTCTGAAGCGCTACAAAGACGCCGAGAAGCTGGTGAAAAAAGCGCTTCGCCAACACCCCGAAGAGCCTGCCTACGGCGTGACGTTGGGTGCCGTGTATGCCGCAGCCGGCGATGAAGCAGCGGCCACCAAGCAGTACGAAAAGGTTATTAATCAGCTTACTACAGTGCAGGCAGTCACGATAGGCAGCGAATTCAGCCGCCGCAACTTGCCGGAGTGGGCCGAGAAAACCTACCTGCGTGGCCGTGAGCTAGCCAAAAACGACACCGAATTTGGCCCGCAGCTCGTGCAGCTCTATACGCAGAATGGCAACTCGGAGAAGCTGATGGTTGAAACCTTGCGGCTGGTAGGCGACGATGAGCGGCAGCTGCCCTTCGTGCGCAACATGCTTCAGAACAGTTTGCAGGACGATAAGAGCTTCGAGGCCCTGGAGCGTCAGCTGCTCACCAACGTGCAGAAATATCCCGAGCGGACCGTGTTCAGCGAGCTGCTGCTCTGGCTACAGGTACAGCGCCGGGACTTTACCGGGGCGCTGGTGCAAGCCAAAGCCCTCGACCGGCGCGGCCGCACCGAAGGTAGCCGCGTGATGGATATTGCCGCCATTGCTCAGCAAAACAAGGACTACGAAAGTGCCATCGGAGGCTACGAATACGTGCTGCGTGAGTACAAAGGCGGCCCATATTACGCTAGTGCGCGTCAGCGCCTCGTGCAAACCCGCGAAGCCCAGGTGCGCGAAACTTACCCCATCGACCCCGCCAAGATTCGGACTCTGATAGGGGAGTACCAGCAAGTGCTGACGGAGCTGGGCCGCACTCCCCAAACGGCCGCCGTGCTGCGTAGCATGGCCGTGCTGCACGCGTTTCAACTCGACGAGAAGCCGGCAGCCATCAAGCTGTTGCAGGAAGTAATTGACATGCCCCGCGCCAGCCTCGACGTGGTAGACCAAGCCAAGATTGACCTGGCCGACATCTATCTGCTACGCGCCGAGCCCTGGGAAGCCACCTTGCTGTATTCGCAGGTGGAGAAGTCCCACAAAGACTCGCCGCTGGGCTACGATGCCAAGCTGCGCAACGCCCGTCTGAGTTACTTCGCCGGCGACTTCAAGTTGGCCAAAAGCCACCTCGACATTCTGAAGGAAGCTACCAGCCGCGAAATTGCCAACGACGCCATGCAACTCTCGTTGCTCATCACCGACAACACGGCCATGGACACGGCCGGAGTAGCCCTGCGCGACTATGCTAAAGTGGAACAATTGGTGTTCCAAAATAAGCTGCCCGAAGCCATGCGTGGCCTCGACGCACTGTTGCAAAAATATCCCGGTCATTCCTTACAGGATGATACCTGGTTCCTGAAAGCCCAGCTTCAGCGCCGCACCGGCGACTACAAATCTGCCGTGGGCACACTGGAAAAGATAACCGCCAACCCCAAGTACGACGTGCTCAGCGACGATGCTCTGTTCCTGCTAGCTAGTATTCAAGAAGAAAACCTCCAGGATAAGGACCAGGCCAAGACGCTCTACAATCAGCTGCTGGTGAAATATCCGGGCAGCATCTATGTAGCCGAAGCTCGCAAACGGTTCCGCAAACTACGCGGCGACACCCTATAAGACTGTCATTCCGAGTGGAGCGAGGAATCTGAGATACTATAGTGGAGGCTAACCCAGATTTCCCGCTCCGCTCGGCATGACAATCGTTCGAAATCAGTACATCAACCCATTAGAGAGGATGTATTGGCCATAATTGCAGAGGAACTCACGGAGGTTGAACAATGGGTAAAGGTACGCGGGCAGGCTGGCAAGGCGCGGTTTTCTTCGTACTTTTGAAGATACCGCTGGCGTAGGCCGCCTTATTCTTATGGAAAAACGATGGATTCGGAAGCCGGCCCCCGACGCTGAAAAAGTCCGGCACTTGGCCGACGCTTTGCGCGTCAAGGAGGCCATTGTGGCGCTGCTTTGCCAGCGGGAGGTCTGCACTTTCGAAGAAGCTCGTGCCTATTTCCGCCCCAACCTAACCGGCTTGCCCAACCCGCTTCTGATGCGCGACATGGACCGCGCCGTGGCTCGCCTACGTGAGGCGCTGCATGCCGGCCAGAAAGTGCTAGTGTTCGGCGATTATGATGTGGATGGCACTACCTCCGTGGCCGTCGTCTACAGTTTCCTGCGTCGCTATTTCGGCGAAGACCGTATAGACTACTACATACCGGATCGTTACAAAGAAGGCTACGGAGTATCAGAAGCAGGAATTGATTTTGCCGTTGACCACGATTTTAGCCTCATTATCGCGCTAGACTGCGGCGTGAAGGCTGTCGATAAGATAGCCTATGCTAATGCGCGAGGCATCGACTTCATCATCTGTGACCACCACTTGCCCGGCACCGAGTTGCCCGCGGCGGCAGCTGTGCTCGACCCTAAGCGCGCCGACTGTCCCTATCCGTTCAAGGAACTGTCCGGTTGCGGCGTTGGCTTCAAGCTGATGCAGGCGTTTGCCGAAGACCAAGGTTTCGACGAAGCACCACTCTACGACCTGCTCGACTTGGTTGCCGTGAGCATTGCTGCCGACATCGTGCCCATTATGGGCGAAAACCGCACGCTGGCCTACCACGGCCTTCGGCTGCTCAATGACCCTCTACGGCCTCAGCGGGCTGGGCTGGAGGCCTTGCGGGAACTGGCCGGTTTGCAAAAGAGCGAGTTGAACATCAGCAGCCTCGTATTCGGTTTTGCGCCGCGCATCAACGCGGCTGGCCGCATGGGCGATGCCAAGCGCTCCGTGGCTATGCTGCTAGCCGACAGCAAGCAAGAAGCTTTCGACAAAGCTGCTGTGGTGGACAAAACCAACCAGGAGCGGCGTGGCTTCGATACCAGCATCACGAAGGAGGCGCTGGACATGATTGAGGCCGACACCTTCTTTCAGGACGCCCACACCACGGTGCTCTACAAGGAAGATTGGCACAAAGGCGTGGTAGGCATCGTGGCCTCCCGCTGCCTCGACAAATACTACCGGCCCACCATCATTCTTACCCAAAGCAACGGCAAAGCCACCGGCTCGGCCCGCTCCGTCGCCGGCTTCGATGTGCACCAGGCTATTGAAGAGTGCGCCGACTTGCTCGACCAGTTTGGCGGCCACATGTACGCGGCTGGCCTCACGCTGCCGGTAGAGAACATTCCGGCCTTCCGCCAGAAGTTCGAGCAAGTAGTAGCCGGCCGCATTCTTCCCGAGCAAATGATTCCCCCCGTGGAAATCGACGCGGAACTGCCGCTGAGTGAGGTAACGAACAGCTTCCACAATCTGCTGCGCCAAATGGAGCCCTTTGGTCCTGGCAACAGCAATCCCACTTTCATGGCGCGCAACGTATACGCGGCCCCCGATTCGGCCCGTGTGGTGGGAGCTTCGCACCTCAAACTAGCTCTTACCCAAGACGGCCATCATGTGGTTGATGCCATTGGATTCGGCTTGGGCGAGCATCTGCCCCGCATCCAGCAGGGTAAGCCCTTCAGCGTGTGCTACACCGTGGAAATCAATGAATATCGGGGCGTAAGAACCCTGCAATTGCGCGTCCGCGATATTCGCTGGGAGTAGCGCCGCTGGTTCCGGGCTATTTTTCTCGCACACTCCACCATACCCAGGCTACTAGTACTGCTTGCAGAGGCAAGCGCAGCCACAGTGCCCATTCAGGTACAGCAAGGCTCGCGCCGTGAGCTTGCAGCATGTAGATGTTGGCCGGAAACACGGCGAGTAACAGGAGCATCAACCCTAATCTGGCTGGCCGGCGCGTGGTGGAAAATAGCAGCCCCAAGCCGCCCGCTAACTCGGCTGCTCCGCTCAGATACACCAGCGCCAGTGGAGCCGGTAGATACGGCGGCACGATGCGCACGAACCCCACCGGTATCAGGAAGTGCGCCAAGCCAGCACCCGTGAAAAGAATTGCTAGGACGTAGCGGCTGAAACGGCGGAGACGGAGCATAGAAACAGGAGCAGGCTACAATATCAGTCAATTCTCCTCCGTCAGTCACAACGCACAGCAAGTATCGCGTGCTGCCTGGCGAGAAACTTGTCCGGCTCGTAGCATCCAAAGCATAGCTTCCGCGTTATGGACTAGCTCCGCAACCCCGCGCCGGTTCGTTACCTTTGCCCCACGATGATTCTTAGAGCCGAACACCTGGTTAAGAAATACAAAGCCCGCACTGTCGTCAACGACATGTCGTTGCACGTGGAGCAGGGCGAAATCGTGGGACTATTGGGGCCGAACGGCGCCGGTAAAACCACTTCTTTCTACATGACCGTGGGCATGGTGAAGCCTGATTCGGGACGGGTATTTCTCGATGACATAGAAATCACGAAGCTGCCCATTTACCAGCGCGCCCGCCTCGGGGTGGGCTACCTGGCGCAGGAAGCCAGTGTGTTTCGGGACCTGAGCGTAGAGGAAAACATTCTTTCCGTGCTCGAAATGACCAAGCTGCCCAAGCAAGCCCAGCTCGATAAAGTAGAAGAGCTGCTCAACGAGTTCAGCCTGACGCACGTGCGTAAAAACCTGGGCCGGGTGCTTAGTGGTGGCGAGCGGCGGCGCACCGAAATAGCCCGGGCTTTGGCCGTGGACCCCAAATTCGTGCTGCTCGATGAGCCTTTCGCCGGCGTCGACCCCATTGCCACCGAGGAAATTCAGGGCATTGTGGCCAAGCTCAAGCACAAAAACATTGGCATCCTCATCACCGACCACGACGTGCATTCAACCCTCAGCATTGTGGATCGTGCCTACCTGCTCTTCGAAGGCAAGCTTCTGAAAGCCGGCACCGCTGAAGACCTGGCCGCCGACGAGACTGTGCGTCGGGTATATCTAGGCAAAAACTTCGAGCTGAAGCGGAAGCTGTAGTTTCTTCGTCATGACTTTATAGTCAGTCAGCGAGAAAACACGGTTGCTGCTTTTACTGTATTCCCGTCGGTAGAGAGGTTGTGCATCGTTTTAGGCAGCGGCATAACTTTCTGCCCACGATAACGGTACAGAAGGCTCTCGGCCTTTCCTTGATGTTCAACTTCTCCTCCATTCCGTGATTAACGGCATTCTGACGTGGGCCGTGCAGCGGCGTTTGGCTAACATCTGGCATTTCCGCGACCATCCGCACGAGGCGCAACAAGCCGTGTTGCGTGAACTGCTGCACACAGCGCGTCACACAGAATGGGGCCGTCGCTATGGTTTTGCGGAAATACTAACTGGCCGTGAGTTCGGGGAGCGAATGCCTATTAGTGCATATGAAGAGCTATATCCAGCCATAGAGCGAGTGATGCGCGGCGAGCCAGACGTGCTGTGGCCGGGCAAAGTGCAGTGGTTTGCCAAGAGCAGTGGCACTACGAACGCTCGCAGCAAATACATTCCCGTCACGCAGGATGCCTTGCACGAGTGCCATTACCGCGCCGGCCGCGACATGGTAGCCCTCACCACTCTGCACTACCCCGAGGCCCGGGTACTAGGCGGCAAAACACTCTCTCTCGGCGGTACGCACGGTCCTAATCCACTGCGGCCCACCGATACGGATTCCCGTGCTGGCGACGTATCCGCCGTAATTATGCAAAACCTGCCTGCCTGGGCCGAGCATATCCGTACGCCGCCGCTGGAGCTAGCTTTACTGGATGAATGGGAGGAAAAAATAGAGCGCATAGCCCGCCACGTGCAGCACGAAGATGTGCGGGTATTGGCTGGTGTGCCTACTTGGATGATTGTGCTATTACGCCGCGTAACGGAGCTGGCGGGGGCTGCTAATATCACAGAAGTGTGGCCCAAACTCCAACTGTTTCTGCACGGAGCCGTAGCATTTGGGCCCTACCGGGAGCTGTTCCGACAGTTGATTCCCTCAGAGCAGATGCACTACTTGGAAGTGTACAACGCTTCGGAAGGCTACTTAGCCCTGCAAGACGAGCCCGATTCCGAAGACTTGTTACTGCTGCTCAACCACGGTATTTACTACGAATTTCTGCCCGCCGACCAGTGGGACGCAACCGAGCCGCGCGCGGTACCGCTGGACGCCGTGGAGCTAGGCAAAAGCTACGCTCTCATTATCAGTACCAACGCGGGCCTGTGGCGCTACAAAATCGGCGATACCGTGCGCTTCACGAGCTTGGCGCCTTATCGGATTCGTATCACGGGCCGTACCAAGCACTTTCTAAATGCTTTCGGCGAAGAAGTGGTGGTAGAAAATGCCGAAGCTGCCGTAGCTGCCGCCTGCCGCGCTACCGCCACCACCGTACGCGATTTCACGGCCGCGCCCATTTATTTTGCCGGTGCCACCGACGGCTCCCGTGGCGGGCACCAGTGGTTGATCGAGTTCACCAATCCGCCCCACGATGCTACGCAGTTCGCGGCAGTCCTCGATCAAACTCTGCGCCAACTCAACTCCGACTACGATGCCAAACGCCACCGCGACCTAGCATTGGCGCCCCCAACGCTTACGGTGGCGCCCCCTGGCCAGTTTGAACGTTGGCTAGCGCGCCGCGGTAAGTTGGGCGGACAACATAAAGTACCGCGCCTGAGTAACTCCCGCGACCTTCTCGAGGACATCATGAACACTCCTTGATCCGGAAATGAACTCATCCGTAATGAGAAAGTTTATAAAAAAATTAGCGAGTAATTCATGCTCATTTAAATAAAAAACTATATTAGAGGATTCATTAACGCTCACTGCTCCCGCCTGTGCCCGCTATTGCATCCTCTTCGTCTCGCCCTTATGTGTCCCGCCGGAAACGCCGCTCCTCAGAAGGCAATCCACTTTTAGGGGACCGTTCAATTTTTGGCTTGCTCGGCTTGCTTGTGTTAGGCCTGCTCGTGAGCCTCGGCATCATTGCCACGCAGCTGAGCGGCGATTCATCGCCGGCCGATTCAGCCAGCGAGCCAAGCAAGGCAGTACCAGCCGACTCGTTTGTCAGCCGGTAACTTGCTTTTGTGATTATAGCCGCGGCTATTCGTCCAGAATACCGTTTAGCATGCCGCCAAGCACGCCGCCGCTTTCTTTCTGCGCGTTGCCGCCATTTGGTGCCAGCGCCTGAATTAGTTTCTTGACGGGCATGGATTGCAGCCACACGCGGCCAGTACCGCGCAACGTAGCCAACAGCAGCCCTTCGCCCCCAAAAATCATCGATTTAAGGCCGCCGGCTCTAGCTATGCTGAAATCGATGCTTGGTTCGAATGCCACTACGCAGCCCGTGTCTACGCGTAGCAACTCATTGTTCAGGCGCTTTTCAATGATGGTGCCACCGGCATGAATAAAAGCTTTGCCGTCACCAGTAAGCTTTTGCAGGATAAAGCCTTCGCCCCCAAAAAAGCCCGCGCCGAGCTTTTGGTTGAAGTGAATGCTAATTTTAGTGCCTCGCGCGGCGGCCAGAAAGCCATCTTTCTGCACGATTAATCCTTGTGGGATCGTGCTCAAATCTACGGGGATAATGGTGCCTGGGTACGGCGCCGAAAAAGCCACTTTGCTCTTGCCGTAGCCGCCCCGGTGCGTGAAGTGCGTCATAAACAACGACTCGCCGGTAATAAGCCGCGTGCCCGCTGAAAAAAGCTTGCCCATAAGGCTCTGATTCGGCTCTGAGCCGTCTCCCATCTTTGTTTCGAAGGCAATGCCCTCCTCCATGTAAACCATGGCGCCAGCTTCGGCAATCACAGTTTCATTAGGGTCTAGTTCCACTTCCAAAACCTGGATGTCGTTGCCCAGAATCTTGTAGTCTACGTCGTGCGAGTTCATTGCCATGGAAAGAGGGAAGTAAAGTGAAATGACGCTTCAAGTATAGTAAAACGTCTGTCATTATGAAGCAGATTGACCCTGCTAAGACAACATACCTACTCTCAAGAATTCGCCTTCCGTAACAAACAAGCCCTTAACGATTGATAGACGTTAAGGGCTTGGTATTTGAATGGTTTTGCGCGACAAGAAGAATTCTGTCCAGCTGCGCCTTACAGCAGTGAGCTGTTATCTAGACTTCTATTCTTCTGGCAATTCAGCACGCGTATCTGCAGCTTCCGCGGCGGCATCCGGATCGGCTTTGGCGCCCTTCTTGCGGGTTTCGCGGCTAGTGCGGCGCATGAAATCCTCTTCCGACTCCTCCGGCTCAATGGCAGCGTCTTCCAGCGGGAATTCCTCGTCTTCCTCGGGTTTCTCCCCAAACTGACCGTCGCGGTTCACGAGTTTTTTGTCGCGCACGTGGCGGTTGAGAAACTGGTTGATGTCCTCAATAGAATAGTTGGAGGTGATTTCGCCCAGCGGATTCACCTTGATTTCAAACCCTTCCAATTCCTTGTGCACGCGGGCCTTCTTCTCGGGATCGTTCTTTTTCTTCTTCGAATTGACAGGTTTCTTGGCCATAACGGAAAGCGGTGAAGCGTAGAGTGATGGAATCGCGCCGCACCAACACAGCGGGGCTGCTTCCTAGCATCACACTACGAAGCGGCCCCGCCGTCGGATACTTAAATTTCTCTTTGTCTGCTTACGCGGCCGGTTGAGCTAGGGCTGTCACCGCGGCTTCAAGCCGCTCTGCCGTCTCCTGAGCACCCAAAATGCTCATAAGGGCCATCAGGTCTGGGCCAGTGGCGGTGCCGGTTACGGCTACGCGCAGAGCTTGCAATACTTGTCCTAGCTTTAACCCTTGGCCCTCCACCACTTGCGTGAGCAGCGCTTTGATACCGTCGGGGGTAGTGTCCGCGGCAGAATTAAGCTGCTTAGCAAATTCGGCTAGTGCCCCAGCCACTTGGGCGTTCCACTTCTTGCTGATGACTTGCTCGTCGTAACTAGCAGGCCGATGGAAGAACAGCTGGGCTTCTTTGGCCAAGTCAGTAGGGAAAGTAGCGCGCTCTTTCACCAAGGCCGCAATCTGAGCGGCCTTATCAGCTGGCACTGTTATACCTTGCTCTTGCAGGGCGGTTAGCAGATATTGTCCTAGCTCAGTGTCGGGCTTAGCGCGCAAGTATTGCTCATTGTACCAACGCACCTTGTTCTGATCGAAGCGGGCCGGCGACTTACTCACGCGCTCGATGGAGAAGGCTTCTACCAACTCGTCCATCGTGAATAGCTCCTGAGTGGAGCCAGGGTTCCACCCCAGGAAGGCCAGGAAATTGATGAAAGCCTCGGGCAAATAGCCGCTTTCGCGGTAACCGCTGCTCACGGTCGGCTCGCCGGTTTCAGCATCCTGGCCGTGCCATTCCAGCGGGAATACTGGGAAGCCGAGCCGGTCGCCATCGCGCTTACTGAGCTTGCCGGTACCGTCGGGTTTGAGCAACAAAGGCAAGTGAGCAAACTGCGGCATGGTGTCTTCCCAGCCTAAATAGCGGTAGAGCAGCACGTGCAGCGGCGCCGAGGGGAGCCACTCTTCGCCCCGAATCACATGCGTGATTTCCATCAAATGATCATCCACGATGTTGGCCAGATGGTAGGTCGGCATACCATCCGACTTCATTAACACCTTATCGTCGACGGCCGAGGAATGCACCACTACCCAGCCGCGAATAAGGTCGTTGAAGCGGATTTCCTCTTTGCGCGGCACTTTCAAGCGAATGACGTAGGGCGAGCCGCTTTCCAGCAACTGTTTTACTTCTTCGGCGGGCAGCGTCAGGGAATTGCGCATCTGCGTGCGCGTAATGCTGTTGTATTGCGGGTTGGGCACCTTAGCCGCCGTGAGGCGGGCGCGCATAGCGTCTAGGTCTTCGGCGGTATCGAAGGCGTAGTAGGCGTGGCCGCTGTCGATGAGTTGCTGGGCGTACTGCATGTACATCGGCTTCCGCTCGCTCTGGCGGTATGGCGCGTGGGGGCCGCCTACCCAAGGGCTCTCGTCGAGTTCAATACCGGCCCATTCCAAGCTCTGGCGAATATACTCTTCGGCGCCCGGTACGAAGCGGTTTTGGTCGGTGTCTTCGATGCGCAGCAGCATCTTGCCGCCCAGTTTGCGGGCTAGCAGGTAATTATACAGCGCCGTGCGCACGCCGCCAATGTGCAGCGGCCCCGTGGGGCTGGGCGCAAAACGCACCCGGACTTCTCTTTCCATAATACAGTCGGTTCGCCGCGTCTTCGGGATAGAAAAACGCGCCGCAAAGGTACGATATACAATGAGTGAATGAGTGAATGAAGAAATGAGTGAGTTTATTGTCACCTACATTTCCTGCCGGCACATTCGGCGGTTCAGCTTATCACGAGGCCGAATTTGGTAAGTAGTCCTGGCAAGCTGTGCAAAGCAAATCGAGCCTGACGCAATTCGTTTACTTCGGGGTCCAGCATAATATCATGAGCGGTGCTGAAATCGGCGCTGGTAAGCTTGGTTTGGCTGAACACAGCGTTCAACAAGCTGCACTCTTCAAATACGGCGCTAGTTAGGTCGGCCTGCGTGAAGTCGGCTTCTCGTAAAGAGCAGCGCACGAAGCGAGTATTGGGCATGGCTCTACCCAAGAACGAGGCGTAATCGAGCTGGCATTGGTCGAAGTGGACGCCGAACAGCATGTCGCGGCAGGCATGGAATTGTAGGCCCAGCAGCTTGCAACCTTGAAATGCCACGTTTTGCAGTGCGGTGTCGCGGAGGCTAACGCCGGCTAGGTTGCAATTCTCAAACAGACAGTCATTGAATCGGCGCTCCGACAAATTAGCCTGTGTCAGGTCGAAGTTGAGGAAATAATACTGCTCAAACTCCCGCTCCCCGACTAAATGATTTGGCAGCGCCCGTTCCAGCACATTTTCAGCCGGGAAAAAGGTCGGTTTATAAAGCAGCTTTGCCGCATTACGCGAAGACGGACGCCGCATCAGTCGCGGTTTCGGAACCCAAACCAGAGCACCAAACCCAGCAGGGTAATGCCGCCCCGAATGAGCAGTGAAACGGTGGGCCCCCATTGGTCAATCCAAGTTAGAAACATGAATTTCATGCCCACCAGAGGCAGTACTAATGATATCAAGCCGATAAGCAGCAAACCGAGTCCGAGTTCTTTCATGTGCAGAAGGTTAGGAATAAGTAGGCCAATATGGCAAAAGGCACTGGTACTTGCGCGCTTATATGCATCTACATCAGCTCATAGGAGAATCAGACATGAGGCAATACTGTGTCTTCGTTAAGAGCACGACGGATTTACCCCTTTATGGCTATGCAGGAAATTTCCACCTGCACGTCTTTAGGCAGGCGGCTTACCTCCACGGTTTCGCGGGCTGGGGCATAATCAGCCTCAAAATAGCTGCCGTAAATTTCATTGATGATGCTAAAGTTGCCGAGGTCTTTCACAAAGATGCTGCACTTCACCACATCACGCAGAGTAAGGCTCGCTGCCTGAAGTACGGCCTGCACATTGCGCATCACTTGGTGCGTTTCCTGGCTCACATCACCCTCCCCCACAAGCTGACCCGTACTAGCATCAAGAGCAATTTGGCCGGAAACATACAGAGTGTTTCCCGCCTGAATAGCTTGGTTGTAAGGGCCAATAGGGGCGGGAGCTTGATCGGAGTAAACGATGGTGTGGGGCATGAGGGGGTATTAGTATTAGGTTGAGAATGAAGGTGCGAAGCCAAAAATACACGGAAAGCTTCGCCTTAGCGCAGCACAAACTTTCTTCTGAACTCAGAATGCTATTCTAATGGGTGCTGAATCCGCACAGTTTGCTTACCAAAAAATTGCGCGTAGGCTTGGTTACCCCATAAGGCAGGATTGTAAGAGATATCATAGTAGAAAAGAGTATGCGGCTGCACGGGCAGTGGAGGCAACACCACGTCCACGTTACGCTGGCTACTATAGAGCAATTGGTAGCGGGCCTTTTGAGCCTTATCGTAACGAGCAGCGTCGCCACTAAGCCAGTCGCGGTAAGCCTGTACCACTGCGTTATGGCCCTGGCCAATAGTAATGTGTTTCAGGCGGGCATTGTGATCAGTGAAAAAAGCCAATGGCAGCCATAAAAGTAGCGCAGCACGCACGTAAGCAGGTAGTGTTGGCCAAAATTGATTTCGTCGTACCCACCAAGCCACCCAAGCATAGATTGTCAGCAGCCAACCTACCACAAATAGAAGATAGATGACGTTGCGTATACGCGGTGGAGGTGGTTGCTGAATGGCCCAATACGTCGGGACAAAAGCCGTCAGAACCAAGCCCGCCGCTACTACTGTGAGCCACCAAGGGTTACGCGTAAGTCGGTTCAGAGGCAGGTCGGACTGGATGGCCAAACGAGCCATGGTCGGCGTAAGTAGCAGGGTCGGAACCAGTAGCAAGCCGCTGCCTAGCCAGTTTAGCACCGCATAAACGGTCGCTACACTCGCTCGAAGCAACGCTCCTAGTAAAGTAAAAGCAGTAAGTGGTGCGGCGCCACCTGTTTGCACTAAGTGTAAACGATGGCCATTGCCCGGTGAAGCTAGTGAGAAGGCCAAGCAGGCTAGTGCCACAGCAGTCAGTATTAGCCATTTACTCCGCGCCGAAGTAGGACTACCTATTAGTATTGCCAGCAGTATTCCTGTCAGCAACACCCCGGTTACCGGGTTAGTACCGATGAGTATTATCGTGAGGAGCACAACTGCCAAATCCTGCCATCCCATCGGCTGGCGCGCAATACGTACCAATAAAGCTCCCCATATCAAAGCAGCAGCACCGCCAAGCAAGTAAGCCCATGCGGCATTCAACCAGTATAAGCCTTCTGCCGGGTTGGGAAACTGTACTAAAAACAGCACTAGCAATATGAGTATTCCCGAGCCGCGGTAACCCAGTGGAAGTAAAGCCCAACTCAATTGCTGAGCACCTAGCACCAAGATAGCCAAGACACCTATTGGGCTTAGCCAGTAGTAGTCTAGTCGCCCACTTACCAGTGGGCTCAAGCTGGTCATCAGAGCGTTAGTGGTGTAAGCTCCCTGCCAGCTCAAATACTCAAACTTTTGAAATGCAAACCAACTCATCTTCTGCATTGCTACTGCGAAGGCGAAATCATCAAGAGCCGGATGGCTACGGAAGGACAGTACTACAAATGGAAGCAGGCAAGCTGCTGCTATCAAAGCAAGACCATAGCGCCGAACAATACCAGGTAAAAAACTGAGCATACAATGGCAATTAGCAATAAAAAAACCGTCTGTTTCCGCAGACGGTTTTTAGAAATTTGGACAAAGCCAGTAACAGTTTACTCCACCGTGACAGATTTAGCTAGGTTACGGGGTTGGTCTACATTACAGCCGCGTAGTACCGCAATGTGGTAAGAAAGCAGTTGTAGTGGCACCACCGAAACCAACGGCACGAGCACCTCCGACGTTTGAGGTACCTCGATGACAAACTCCGCCATTTGCGGAATCACCGTGTCGCCTTCCGTTACTACCGCGATGATGCGGCCTTTGCGAGCTTTTACTTCCTGAATATTGCTCACGACCTTTTCGTAGGAACTGTCCTTAGTAGCAATAACTACCACGGGCATGTTCTCGTCAATCAGTGCAATCGGGCCGTGCTTCATCTCAGCCGCCGGATAGCCCTCAGCATGGATGTAGCTAATTTCCTTGAGTTTTAGAGCGCCTTCTAGCGCCACAGGGAAATTATAGCCGCGGCCCAAGTACAGGAAGTTGGGCACATCTTTGAAAATCTCGGCTATCTGCTCGATTTCCGTGTTCAGCTGCAGCGCTTTTTCCACCTTCGCTGGAATGTTGCTGAGCTCTACCATCAACTCCCGCAGGCGCGTGTCGGAGAGAGTGCCGCGCTTTTGACCCACAATCATGGCTAGCAACGTGAGCACCGTTACTTGAGCGGTAAAGGCTTTGGTAGAAGCCACCCCAATTTCGGGGCCGGCGTGCGTGTAGGCGCCCGCGTCGGTGGCCCGAGCGATGCTGCTGCCTACCACGTTACAAACCCCAAAGATGGTAGCGCCTTTGCTCTTCGCTAATTCAATGGCGGCCAAAGTATCAGCCGTTTCACCGCTTTGCGAAATGGCAATAACAATATCGCGCTCTGTTATAACCGGATTGCGGTAGCGAAACTCGGAGGCGTATTCCACTTCCACCGGAATGCGGGCCAGATCCTCCAGCAAATATTCTGCCACCAGACCGGCATGCCAGGAAGTGCCACACGCCACAATGATGATGCGGTCCGCATTCACAAATTTCCGCTCGTAGGCCCGAATGCCACCCATGTTGAGGTGCCCTGCTTCCAACTCCAAACGGCCGCGCATCGAATCCAGAATAGAGCGTGGCTGCTCGAAGATCTCCTTCATCATGAAGTGCTCATAGCCACCCTTTTCGATGCTTTCAAGCTCCATCTCCAACCGTTGGATATAGGGCGTCTGCTGCACGTCTTCCTTACTGCGAATGTCGAGCTTGCCATCCCGGATAACAGCAATTTCGTAGTCATTCACATACACTACTTCGTTTGTATACTCGATGATAGGTGTTGCATCAGAGGCTAGGAAGTATTCGTCTTTGCCTACTCCAATCACCAAGGGTGAGCCTTTACGGGCAGCAATCAGTTGGTTAGGCTCGTCCTTGCTGATGACAACGATAGCGTAAGCTCCCACTACCTCGTGCAAGGCTAAGCGTACAGCCTCTTCCAAGCTGCAATGGTTCTGCCGCTGAATCTCCTCAATCAAATTCACAAACACTTCGGTGTCCGTATCGGATTGGAAAGTGTGACCTTGCTGCTGCAAGTGCTGCTTCAGGGCCGCGTAATTTTCAATAATGCCATTATGAATGATGGCAATTCGCTCCGACGTTGAATAATGCGGGTGCGCGTTGGAGTCATTCGGCTCACCGTGCGTTGCCCAGCGGGTGTGGCCCATGCCTACGTGAGCATGCGTATCCTTCTCGGCAATAAAGGCTTCTAACTCGGCTACTTTGCCCTTCTTCTTGTACACGTTGAGGGCCCCGTTGAGTAGGGCCACGCCAGCTGAATCGTAGCCACGATATTCGAGGCGGTGTAAGCCTTTGAGAATGATCGGGCAGGCTTCCCGATAGCCGATATAAGCAACAATTCCGCACATAGTGAGAACAGCGAAAGTGGGAGTGAGAGAAAATGTCAATGACGCCACTGCTAGGCAAAGGCCGTGCCGCGACGTCAGACAAAAAAAGAGAGGGCAAATTTAGCGCAACTGCGAGTAATATACTCGTAGCTTGATACCAGTACCATCCAGCACGGCCCGGTTGAGGTTCAGATCAAGCGAGCTCCGAAGCGAGGGCGACAAAACATAAGCCGCTGGAGCAGCCCCGCTCAGTTTGTCGTACACGTACGACTGCACATACCCTGTTAGTACCATGCTGTAATATGAGTTGGCATCACTCAAAGGGTAAAACTTAGCTTGAGCCGCATTCTGATAATAGCCACCCGTATTATTGATTGAAGTCAGACCAGTTCCTAATTGGTCTACATTAGCCCCTAATACTATACGCTCAACTCGCGTGTTAAGCAGTGAACGGTACAGAGGTTGGTTGTTGGTATTGACCTCATACAGATATCCTAAATCAGGCACCGGAAACAGCAGATTGGTGAAAGGCTTGACGGGTATCAGCAACTCGGCGCGGTTTATGGCGATAGCCGGGCTTGAGTTACTGCCAGCCTGTGGCTGAACAAGGTTTTTCAATACGTTCAAACCAGGAATTTCTAGGCGAGTACCAAAACCACTCCCACCCTGCATGTACACTTGACCGTCGGTTTCCGCCGCAGCTACCGCCTGTGCAGCGCCAGTTGTGCCTGCCAAACGGGTTAAAGGAGAGCCAACGGGTAATTCATTTCTAATTTGGGTGAAGTAACGTGGGGCATCAGGCGCAGTTCCTGCTCCAAACCCTATGCTATAACGACCTTTTAGAGTACCCGTGTTTTTCTTGTTGGTGTAATGGTAGTAGAAAACCGCTTGTGTGCTACCAGTGGAAGCCACACCGATAACAGCACTGCTGAAATCATCCGCTGGTTGAAAGGCCAAGCCCTTCCACACAGCGTCTAAACTCGCTTGGTTGAAGCTAGTCGTTTTGAGGCGCGTGAACACCTCGTTCGCCAGCGGCGATACCAAGCCGCTACCGTGCAGTTTAATTCGGGCCGTTTGATTTCGGCTAGTTACTACCACAGTAGCCGTATCAGTGGTGCTGGTCTCATTGATACGCGTCCGTACGCGCCGAGTGCCGTCGAGCCGTGCGCTTAGGCTACGGCCCAGCACGTCGCCCAGCGCCACAGAAGAGGAAGAGTTATAAACGGTCCGTTCGTCGAGTGGCTGAGCCAACTGGTACACATTGACGCGTAGCGGACTATTAGCAGAACCATAGACTGCATCACCGAAAGGCATTTCCAGCACCAGCGAATCTAATTGTGGGTTGGGTGTAGTACCCACCACTCCCGACGGGAGTGTATCACCGGCTACTGGTCTAAGCTTCAAGTTTAGAAATGCAGTGGCAGTAGTGGTGCCCAAAAAATTATCGCGCACGCGGCCTATCAGAAAACGAGAAGCTTTCTGCGTTTCAACAGAATCCCACAGTATAGTGGAAGCTGTAACTGGAAAGTCCTGGTAGTCGGTAGACGAAGTGGCAGTGCCAGGTAATTCTACGCCGAGGTTACTGGCGTCTTCGCAGCTAGACGCTGTAAATAGCAGAGTTGCGGAAAGAAAGGAGACCGACGCGAGTCGGCGGGCGCTAGTTGGCCAATTCATTATAAAGCGCATAGTAAGAGGTCAGTAGGTTTTCGTCGGCACCTACTTGCCCAATCTGCTTGTTCTGCGAATACTCCGTGAACAAGGCATTCAGATTGTCGCTGAAATCTTCATCCGACTTCACTACGGAGTCGGCATATTCCATGCCCACTTTGATAAAGCCACCAAAGTCAGCCGTCTTCAGACCCGCCAGCATCTCATCATCGATATCTAGCATTTTGGCTTTTTCGATGATATCGCCCTCGAATTTGTAGTCAAATTCGTTGTTGTAAATCGTGAAAACAGACTTGGCGTCCTTAAAAATCGGATCCTTCTTGTAGGTCGTTTTCAGATACATTGGGATCAAGCCCGTCATCCAATCGTTGCAGTGTACGATGTCTGGTGCCCAGCCAAGCTTCTTCACGGTTTCTAGTACGCCTTTGCAGAAGAAGATGGCCCGCTCGTCGTTATCGGCGTGGAACTTGTCGTTCTTATCTACCAGTACCGATTTGCGGTGAAAATAGTCCTCATTATCAATGAAGTAGACCTGCAGCTTGGCATTGGGTATGGAGGCTACTTTGATGATCAGCGGCTTCTCGTCCTCACCAACGGCAATGTTGATACCAGAGAGGCGAACCACTTCGTGTAAGCGATTCTTTCGCTCGTTGATGATGCCAAAACGGGGAACGAAAATGCGGATTTCCATCCCCATTTCCTGCATGCCCTGAGGCAGGCGCCGCAAAAATTCCGCTACTTTGGTGGTCTGCAAAAACGGATCGATCTCCGTAGCCGCGTAGAGGATTCTCAACTTGGACATATCAGTCAGAAAAGGGTAGTTGGGGAAAGGCAACACGTTGGGGAGCACAAAATTAAACAAATTTGGGCGAAAATTCAACTAAATACGCTCAAGGCCTACTCAGACGGGCTATACACTTATGGAGATACTGCACACGGCCGCCGCGTTGCAAGCCTACACCGAAAACTGCCGTTGCACTGGCTTGCGCCTGGGCCTAGTACCAACTATGGGGGCGCTGCACGAAGGACACTTGCAATTGGTACGTGCCGCCGCCGCCGCCTGTGATGTAGTGATAGTTAGCATCTTCGTGAACCCCACGCAATTCAACAACCCCGACGATTTTCGCCTTTATCCTCGTCTGCCCGAAGCTGATGCCGCTTTGTTAGAGCCGGCTGGCTGTACTGCGCTGTTTCTGCCAGCAGTGGAGGAGATGTATCCGCAACCCGCAGTGCTACGTTTCGATTTTGGGGCGTTGGCTCAAGTGATGGAAGGTGCCCATAGGCCTGGCCATTTCAATGGTGTAGGAACCGTAGTGAGCAAATTATTTCATCTGAGCCGGCCGCACCAAGTTTACTTTGGCCAGAAAGACTGGCAGCAGGTGGCTATCGTACGGCAACTCATTGCTGACTTATCGTTTGATTTAGAACTGGTATCCTTCCCAACAGTACGCGAGCCAGACGGATTGGCTATGTCGTCGCGCAACCGGCGACTATCCCCAGAAGCCCGCACTGTGGCGCCGCGCTTATATCAGGCGTTGCGGCAAGCCGTCGAGCGAGTGGAAAACAGAGTGGAGCCTGCGCAGGTGCAACAAGCAGCCGTAGCCTATATTGAGGAAGAACCTGCTTTTACGCTGGAGTATTTTGAAGTGGCTGATGCGCAAACCTTGCAGCCGTTGGCCGAGTGGCAGCCTGGCCGGCCGGTTGTGCTCTGCCTGGCTGCGCACTTAGATGGGGTCCGGCTTATTGATAACATGGTAATTGATGGCGTGCAAGTGAAGTAAGGGTAAGCCTTTTATTTCGCCACCGGAACAGCCTAATTTTTCTATCGGCTTTTCTCCGCTTCCCTGTTCGTATCTTTGCGGCCCTTGTTTCATTTGCTCCTTTTCATGCATATCGAGGTCCTCAAATCAAAGATTCACCGCGTTAAAGTCACGCAGGCAGAGCTGCACTATGTGGGCAGCATTACCATTGACGAAGACCTGCTCGATGCGGCCAATATGGTGGAAAACGAGAAAGTTACCGTCGTCAATATCAACAACGGCGAGCGGTTTGAAACCTATACCATTCGTGGGGAGCGGGGCTCGGGTATGATTTGCCTGAACGGGCCCGCTGCCCGCCGGGTAGCAGTCGGCGACATTGTTATCATCATTTCCTACGGCCTCATCGATTTCGCGGAAGCTCGAGCGCACAAGCCGACAGTGATATTTCCTGACCAGCATAACCGCTTGGTGTAAAGACCAGCTGGTCGGGCAAATGGTTGGCTAAGGACGATTTGTTAAGAGAAAGGCCACCACCCCGTCTAGTTGTTCAGCTATTCAACTCCTAACGCGTGAAGCAACTTCTCAACATTCTCAAGTACGCGCTGCTACTATCCATATCTGGTCTGCTGATGTGGTACGCGGTACGTGGGCAAGACCTCGGTGGAATAGCAAAAACCGTACGGGACGCCAACTATTCCTGGCTTGTACTAACGCTATTGCTGTCGGCACTAGGTTACCTCAGCCGAGCTTACCGTTGGAAGATGCAGCTTGATCCTACCACCGATGGCCCCAAACCAGCTTTCTGGGACGTGTACAACGCTATGATGGTGGGCTATTTAGCCAATATGGTGCTACCTGGCCGAGTAGGGGAAGTTGTACGTTGTTCTTTGCTCCAACGCACCAGCAAAGTGCCCGTGCAAGTGTCATTGGGCACTGTTATCACGGAGCGAATTATTGATGTAATAGTTCTGCTAAGCCTGCTGGGAACCGTCTTGCTGCTTGATTTCAAGACCTTCTGGGGCTTCGCCGACACGTATTTGTTGCAGGGCAAAGCCGACGCGATGGTTCGTAACCGCAACGCGTTGGTTGCCGCCGGTGTGGTGGCGCTGCTCGTCTTAATAATTGCCAGCTACTTGCTGTGGCGAAACCTGGAGCGTCTGCGCCAGATTAGCGTCTTCAACAAGATGGTTGGCTTCGTGAAAGGAATGCTGGCGGGTGTGTTCAGCATTGTAAAGCTAGAAAACAAAGGCGCATTTTTATTCCATACCTTCTTCACGTGGCTGGTCTACTACCTGATGGACTATCTGGCCTTCTTTGCTTTTCCTGAAACGTACGACCTGAGCATGCGGGCTGCTTTGGCGGTGCTTACGTTCGGCGCTTTTGGCATGGCTGCGCCGGTACAAGGCGGTATTGGCGTGTTTCATCTGCTGGTGCAGAGTACCTTGCTCGTGTATGGTGTTAGTATGGGGGGAGGCATCGCGTACGCGCTGGTGGTACACGGCGCCCAAACGCTGCTCGTCGTTTTGATGGGCGGTATCAGCTTTATTATCAGTATGGTAAAATCGGGTCGACTCGGGCGGCAACCCGCCGCTCTGAGCGCGGTGCCCGCGGAAGCTCCTACCGCTCATGTGGACAAAAGATAAAATCCTGAATCGGGCCGAGCTGCTGCCGGTGGTAGCGGCCTGGAAGGCCCAAGGTCAGCGCATTGTATTCACCAACGGCTGCTTCGACCTGTTGCATCTTGGCCACGTCGATTACCTCGAAAAAGCCCGCCACCTCGGCGATAAGCTGGTTTTGGGACTGAATACTGACGCTTCTGTCAGTCGGCTGAAGCCTGGCCGGCCATTGCAGGACGAAGTGTCACGGGCTCGTATTCTGGCCTCCCTTTTGTTTGTGGATGCCGTGGTGCTCTTCGATGAACAAACCCCGCTGGCACTCATTGAAGCCGTGCTGCCCGACATCTTGGTGAAAGGCGACGACTACCCAATCAGTGGAATTGTGGGCCACGAAATAGTGTTACAAAACGGCGGGCAGGTGCTCACCGTACCATTAGTGGCCGGCTACAGCACTACGCGCATCGTCGAGCGTATTTTGAAAAGTTCCTAGCTGCTCGTTTCGGGTTTCTAGCCGATACTAAGTCATCGGCCACCGTCGGAATGACAGCTAGAAACCGAACCTAGAAACCAGAAACTTCTCATGTACTACAACGCAAGTCCCATCTACTTTATCGTCATTTTGGCGATGGTTGTTAGTTGGCTCATTCAATGGCGGCTGCGCAGCAAGTTCAGCCAGTACGCCCAGGTAGGCCTGCAATCCAACCTTTCCGGCAAGCAGATTGCTGAATTGATGCTCGCTGACCACGGCATCACTGATGTGCGCGTTATCAGCACGGAAGGACGCCTCACCGACCATTACAACCCCGCCGACCGAACCGTGAACTTGAGCGAAGCCGTTTACGCCGAGCGTAGTGCCGCGGCGGCAGCCGTTGCGGCCCACGAGTGCGGCCACGCAGTGCAGCACGCTACGGCGTACAGCATGCTTCAGTTCCGTTCGGCGATGGTGCCAGCCTTGAGTGCTGTGTCGCGGTTTATGCCTTTCGTGCTGTTGGCAGGCGTGCTCATGATTCGGACCACAGTGTTGCCGCTTGGCCTCGGTATCGCTTTATTCTCACTCACCACGCTGTTTTCCTTCGTGACGCTACCCGTTGAGTTCGACGCTTCCCGACGGGCCTTGGCCTGGATTGACAAGCGTGGCATTGTGACGACGCAGGAACACGCTATGGCGAAAGACGCTCTGTGGTGGGCTGCTATGACCTACGTAGTAGCTGCCATTAGCTCCTTGGCTACCTTGCTCTACTACGTCAGCATCTTCTTGGGTAACCGTCGCAACAGTTAAGTTGTGAGCTTGCCTCCACCTCTTAAAAAGCCGCTCTGTATTCCAGAGCGGCTTTTTTTATGAAAAAAGACAAGTAAAGCCTTCAAGTGCCAACTCTTCGGGTTGGTACGGTGTTGAATGCCTGCCGCTGAATCCGTAATTTCGCGGCCCGAGTACTTGCTCACCCGTCCACTACCTTAGGCCGCTGGCCACCTTCCCATCCCATGCAAACTGCCACCCAATCCTCCATTTTTCAGTTTACGGAAGAACAACTTGCCGTGCGCGACGCTGCCCGCGACTTTGCTCAGAACGAGCTGTGGGCCGGTGTAATCGAACGTGACGAGCACCAGAAGTTTCCAGCCGAGCAAATCAAGAAGATGGGCGAGCTGGGCTTTATGGGCATGATGGTGAGCCCCGAATACGGCGGTGGCGGCATGGATACCGTGAGCTACGTGCTGGCTATGGAGGAAATCAGCAAAGTCGATGCCTCTTGCTCCGTTATCATGTCGGTGAACAATTCGCTGGTGTGCTGGGGGCTGGAGAAATACGGTAACGAGGAGCAGAAGCGTAAATATCTGCCGGGCCTCACCTCCGGTGAAATAATCGGAGCCTTCGCGCTATCGGAGCCCGAAGCCGGCTCTGACGCCACTAGCCAACGCACCACCGCCGAGGATAAGGGTGACTATTACCTCCTGAACGGCACCAAAAACTGGATCACCAACGGCACCACGGCTTCCGTGTACCTCGTCATTGCCCAGACCAATCCCGAACTTAAGCACCGCGGCATCAACGTGCTGATTGTGGAGAAGGGCATGGAAGGCTTCCAGGTTGGGCCGAAAGAGAACAAGCTTGGCATCCGCGGCTCTGATACCTGCTCGCTGATGTTCAACGACGTAAAAGTGCCCAAAGAGAACCGTATTGGCGAAGATGGCTTCGGCTTCAAATTCGCCATGCAAGTGTTGGCTGGTGGCCGCATTGGTATTGCCGCACAGGCTCTCGGCATTGCGTCGGGGGCATATGAGTTGTCGTTGAAGTACGCTAAGGAGCGCAAAGCATTTGGCGTTCCAATCTCTCAGCACCAAGCTATTCAGTTCAAGCTGGCCGATATGGCTACCAACATTGATGCTGCTCGCCTGCTGTGCCTGCAAGCCGCCTACGACAAGGATATGCACCAGGATTACGCTAAGTCTGGCGCGATGGCGAAGCTCTTCGCCTCTAAGGTTGCTATGGATACGGCGGTGGAAGCCGTGCAAGTTCATGGCGGCTATGGTTTCGTGAAGGAATTCCACGTTGAGCGCATGATGCGGGACGCCAAAATCACGCAGATTTACGAGGGAACCTCGGAAATTCAGAAAATTGTAATCTCTCGGGAAATCCTGAAATAGAGCTAAATACGGGCTGAATTGCCTAAAATTCAGAACTATTGCATTAAACCTAGCCACTTTTTGGCTAGGTTTTTCGTTTTTGTGAATTTTTATATCTTAATTTGCATTAGATAAGCCTAGCCACCCCGTCCACCGGGTTTCCACAACACTCCAACCACCCTTAGAAGATGGAAGATTATAATAAAGTGATAGAATCGCTTGGTGTACGCTACATCAAAGCGAAAAATCTGGTGTTGCAGCAGCCGTTCACGGTGCGCAATTCCTACGATGTAGGCAATAACCTTATTCTGCTGCACAAGGGCCGCATCACGTTCGGTGAAGAAGAGCAGAACGTAGAGGAAGGTGAGATGCTCTTCATTCCCGGTGGCCGCGCCACCAAGGTGAACTATGGCGATGCAGCAGGCAAGGTCATCACCAACGACGACCTGATTAGTAACAAGGATAAGTTTTTCCACTCTAATTCAGACCTGGATTTGATTGGAGACGCTGAAGAAAGCCACTCGTTTGTGAGCTTTGAAGCCAAGGTGTTCGACTCCGTAAACTTCTTCGCCTCGCTCGATGTGCCGGCTTTCCTGATTTCCAACAATTCTAAGCTGGCCAACCTCGTCATCAAAGTGGTAGAGGAAAGCTTGCAGGAGCTGCCCGGCCGTGAGCGGCTGATCACGATTTACACGGAAAATATTGTAGTGGAAATCGTGCGCTACATCTTGAAAAACAAGATGTTCGTGGAGCAATTAGCTACCAACAGCACCTACTTCAAAGATCCACGCCTCATCGACTTGTTCAACTACATCAAGGAGAACATCGGCGGCGACCTTTCGAATAAGGTGCTCAGCAACGTGGCCAATGTGAGCGAGGACTATGTAGGCCAGTACTTCAAAATGCTGACCGGCATCAACCCACAGGACTACATCGAATACCAGCGCATGGAGCGCGCCGTGTTCCTGCTACGCACTACCAAGAAGAGCATCCGCGACATTGGCAAGGAAGTGGGCTACAAAGACACCGCGTATTTCTGCCGTCGCTTCAAGATGATGTTTGGCATTCCAGCCGGTAAGATGCGCCGCCGCGAATCGGCCATGAATATTTAAGCAATGATAGCACCGGTTCAGTGCCGGTGCTTGTAAAAGTAAAACCACCTTAGGCTTCGTGCTGCGATGATGCAGTGAGAGGGTTGAGGTGGTTTTTAGTTTTAAGGTTAATAAACCAGTACTACGCTATGTCAAGCATGGCGTTGAAGCTGCGCACTACATTGGCCGTTTCACCTAGAAAAGCAGGAGCTTTTTCGATCTGGTTGCCAATCACGATAACATCGGCGCCGGCAGTGAGGGCGGCCTCGGCTTTCTCAATCGTGTTGATGCCTCCGCCCACTATCAACGGGACTTCCACCGCTTGGCGTACGGCTCGAATCATGGCAGTGGAAACGGGATACAACGCACCACTACCGCCGTCGAGGTACATAAGGCGCAGACCGAGCTGCTCGCCCGCCATGGCCGTGCAGGCCGCGATGGTCGGTTTGTCGTGGGGCAGGGGGGTGGTACCGCTCATGTAGCTGGCCGTGGTTTGACGGCCAGAGTCGACGAGCAGGTAGCCGGTGGGCAAAATCTGAAGGTTGCTTTGGCGCAGCAGCGGCGCCGCCACTACGTGCTGCCCAATCAGAAATTCAGGGTTGCGTCCTGAGATGAGCGACAGGAGCAGAATACCATCGGCTTGGGGGTCGAGGTGCAGGCTGTGGCTGGGAAAGAGCAGCACCGGCACCGGCGAATGGGCCTTCAGTAAACGAATGAGGGCAGCCTGGTGAGAACTCATCACCAGACTGCCGCCCACAAAAAAGTAATCAATAGAATGTGCTTCACTCAGCGCTAGCAACTCCTGGCAGCCCGCCTCATCTAGATTATCCGGGTCGAGCAAGACGGCCAAAGACTTGCGGCCGTGCTTGCGGCGATAGTTGAGGTCGTCATAGAGGCTGGTGAGGCGCATTCGCGTCGTCGTCGTGGAAAGTAAAGTCGATGTCCTTGGTTTCGGGCTCGTAAGCCGGAGTGGTTGCAAGGTCGGGATTTTTGACCATCGGCAAATACTCCCCTATTTTTTTAGCTACTACAGCCATGAGCACAGCCGTAGCTTGGGCTACGAGAACCTTGCCGGTGTCAGACTGCAAGAACGACCGTAGGGTGTCCGACAAGAGAGACGAATGTTCTTCTTCCTGCGGCACCGACGCTAACGCATAAGGACCAATCGGCTGGAAAGGATCTTCCGTGTCGGTGCCGGGCTGAGCGGTAGCGTGGTACACGTCTGGGGCAATATGAGCCCGCTCGTGAAACTCTTGCGAAGGTCCACGGTAGGTAACCTGCTGACTGGCGCCGAAGCCTAGATCATCACCCGTGGCGATGTCGGCATCCGTGTGGTTGCGTTTGCGCAGGCTACGGTGGGTACGGCCCGAAGAAGGTAGTTCGTCGAATTCGTCGTGCTTCTTTTTACGTCCGCCAAACGCTTTGCTGATCAGCCAGATGCTGCCGACTAAGCCCGCGCCGATAGCAGCGTACTTGCCTACCTGCTGGGTTTTTTCCTTGATGCCTTCCACATCTCCGAGGATAGCACGCTCGTACTCCAGCTTTTGACGCTCTAGAAACTCCTTTTCTTCTTCAAACAGGGGGTTGGTCAGTTCGGCCATGTCGGGTTAGGCTTGACGTTTGTCGGATTTGTAAATGGTATTGTCGAGCGTTTTGTCAGCTACGCCCTGGAAGATCTTCTTGTCGACTCCTACCAGGAAGATAATGAGCAGCACAAGATAGAAACCGGCAAGTATACCAAAGCCCCAATACGAGCTATCCAGCGCCTCGTTGAGCAACAGGCCAACAAAGATGTTCAGGAAGAGGAAGAAAAACAGGCCAATTGCGGCCAGTGCCACGCCGTGCAGCGTGCCCACGAAAGCAGCTTTTACCTTCTCCTGCACCTCTAGCCGCACCAAGTCGAGGCGGGTATCGAGGTAGCCCTTCAGGTTGCTGAGCATGTTGTCGTTGCGGGGCGTTTTAGTTGCGTCGTCTTCGTCGGTGAAAATGCCCATATGCGGGAGTAGATTTACAGAAAACCATGTTACCAGAGTCGGGTCTGAAATCAGGGCACAATCCCAGAATTTCAGGTAGCCCATTCATACGGAAAAGGCGGCATGGTGTCTGAAATCTGCCGTACTTTTACCGGTAACGCACTGCATCTTGAGCCAAAATCATTACCAGGTATTAGGCATACTAGCTACCGCAACTCAGCAGGAAGTAAAGCGGGCCTACAAGCGGCTGGCTGTGGAGTTGCACCCAGATAAACACGGCGGTAATCCCCTCTACGAAGAGCGTTTTAAGGCTGTAGCAGTGGCTTATGGCGTGTTGAGCGACCCTATTCGGCGAGGCGCCTACGACCACCAATTGCGGCAAGCCGAACTGCGCGCGGCGGAGCTACGGCGGCAGCAACAGTACCGCGTGCCCACGCAACGAGTGTATGGGGTGCCCATGCCGCCGCCCGCCCCGTTGCGCACCCGGCGGCCGGCGGGTTCGGTGGAGCGCCACTACCGTCCCATTGCCAAACAGCGCAAGTTTACGCGCCGCGACTACGTGCTCACGTTCGGCATGCTGGCCGGGCTACTGCTGTTTGTGTTGTCGGTGAAGGTAACGATGGACCACGTAACGGCCCTGAGCAACTATGAAGATGGGTTGCGGGCCTACCGGCAAGCCAAATGGGAAACGGCGCACGCCTACTTTTCAGAAGCGTTGCACTTCAAACCGGAATACAGTCCGGCCTTACGCCGCCGCGCCGAAATAGAACAACTGATAAACCGAAACTACCGGGCTGCTCAAGCCGACTACCAAGCCGCGCTGGCCGCAACTGAACAGCCCACAATACGGGGCGAATTATTGTTCCGACTAGGACAGTGTCAGGCTAGTTTGGGGCAAACGGCAGCAGCCGAACAAAGCTTGACATATGCCCTAGCCCTCGATTCAACGCAGAGTGGCGCGTGGTTGGCGCGTGGTGAGTTGCGCTTGTTTGAGGAATACAGCTTTGTCAATGCTATCGAAGACCTTTCTGTTGGACTACGGCAGCGGGCAGCAGCAGGCCAGCCGCTCTCGGTGAAGTACTTAACGTACCGAGGCTTGGCCCACTACAAGCTGCAGGACTTAGCGCAAGCCCGGCTCGACTACCGGCAAGTGTTGGAAGCCAATCCTCGCAACGGGCAGGTGCATTTTCTGCTAGGCCGGGTGGCGCAGCAGGAAGGTAACGCCCCAGCAGCCTGCGAGTTTTTTCAGCGGGCCGTGCGCCTCGGCTACGCTTACGCCGACGAAGCCCGACGACAGAATTGTCCGTAAGTTTAGATGGCACGAGATTGATAAACATAAAAAAAGCGCCTTCCCATACAGGAAGGCGCTTTTTGCTATACTAGCAGGTAGGCCAGATTAGGGCATCAACACTTTGTCGATAACGTGAATCACGCCGTTGCTCTGAATAACGTCGTAGGTTGAGATGGTCGATACCCCACCTTTTTCGTCGACCAGTACTACGTTCTTCGGGCCATTCATCATGGCTTTGAGGGTGCCGCCGCTCACGGTTTTCAGCGTAGCGGTGCCTTTGCCAGCCTTGATAGCCGACATGATCTTATCGGCCGTCATGTTGCCGGCTACTACGTGGTAGGTCAGGATTTTGGTGAGCGTGGCTTTGCTCTCCGGCTTCACCAGGGATTCTACCGTACCAGCAGGCAGGGCGTTAAAAGCAGCGTTGGTAGGAGCAAAAACGGTGAAGGGACCTTTGCCTTGCAACGTTTCTACCAAACCAGCGGCCTTCACAGCAGCTACGAGCGTGGTGTGGTCAGCAGAGTTAACGGCGTTTTCTACAATGTTCTTATTCGGATACATTGCCTTGCCACCCACTGATACAGTACCGGGAGTCATGGTAGCTTGAGCCGAAGCAGAGGAGATAGTTGCGGCGCCCATCAAGGCCACCAGAGCGAAAGAAAGCAGGTTCTTCTTCATGAATGTGAGAAAGAGGAGTAGAGTTTATTTGATTTGGCAGCACTTACGCCTCAACCTGAGCAGTTGGATTTATTGTGCCTGAAAAAATATTTTTAAACCTCTATACACACCTTATTCCTAATATAAGAAGCGCCCTGAGAAGCAGAGCCATAGCGTCCAGCTCTGTTTATAAAAGCAAGGGGGTTGTTTTGCTACGGGGGGCGGTATTCATTGCTCTTTTTCACACCTGAAGCAGCGATACTTGTTGTTGGCTGCTACTTATAAGCAAGACGGCCTACAGCTTATCAAATCAGAATGGAGAACTTGATTCCGTCTGGCTGAAAATCAATTTCCACTCAATGCAGAGTGAAAGAATAGCCCTGCTATTCGTTGCTTAGCCAGCAATATGGTACGGCGTGCTGACGCACGAAAAGCCCTAAACGCAAACCGGCCGAATTGGTAGGATACCAATTCGGCCGGTGTAGGATTTCGAAAACCGCGAGATGGGCGCTATTATCCTGACGGCTGTCGAAGAGCAGGAGCCAACTGGGGTGGGAGTCAGTTAGCAAGTAATGTGGGAATTGGCTACCAGGCTGCTGGGGGGATTGGCTACCTGATAGTGGGAGCAATATTAAGCAAACTTTAAGATAAACTAATGAGTGTTCGCTTTTTTTGGGTGAGTATACACTCACTTGAAGCATGCTTAGTGCAGTAATGAGAAGTGACACGAATAACGAAGATTACTAACGAACGTTTGTTTCGTGCAGATCGAGCCTGTACTTTTAATCTTTTGTTAGCACCTAAAGTAGAATTTTACTGAAGGTGGTGCCTGATTACGCTCTCAAATACTCAATGGCGAAGAAGAGTAAAGTCAACAAGCGCCAGCTTATATTGGAAGAAGCAGCCAAACTATTCAAGGCGCGCGGCTTCAGTGGTACCTCTATGCGCGATTTAGGCGCCCAGGTAGGTATGGAAGCGGCCAGCATGTACAACCATATCAACTCCAAAGAGGAGCTTTTAGAGCACATTTGCTTTCATATCTCGAACACCTATATCTCACAGCTCGCTGAAATAGAAAAGACAGACGCCTCGTATGTAGACAAAATCAAAGCTCTAATTAGACTACACATCCGTCTGATGATTGAAGATGGTGCAGCGGTATCGGTGGCGAATAACGATTGGAAATATCTGACGGGCGAAAAGCTTACAGCTTTCAAAGAGGCTCGCAAGAATTACGAAAAAGGTTTTGCGGACCTGATTGAGAAAGGTATTGCGGCGGGCGAGTTGCAGCCAGTAAACGTGTCGGTGGCTTTGTTTACAGTTCTCTCGGCGGTGCGCTGGGTGGAGCTTTGGTACCGTCCGGGCCGTGGTATCTCGGCCAAAGAATTAGAACAAAATATCATGACCATTCTGTTGAATGGCTTGGCGAAACCAATTGCATGAGCCGGTTCCACAAAGTCAAAATCAAGCGTATCACCAGGGAGACGTCCGACTGCGTAACCCTCTCGCTGGACGTACCAGCTGAGTTGCGCGACACGTTTCGCTTTACGCAGGGGCAGTATCTCACTTTTCGGCGGGAGCACAATGGCGAGGAACTGCGCCGCTCCTATTCTATTTGCAGCAGCCCGCTCGACAATGAGTGGCAGGTAGCCATCAAGAAGGTACCGGAGGGTCGTTTTTCTTCGCTGGCAGTCGATACTCTGCGAGTCGGGGAGGAGTTGGAAGTAATGCCGCCGGCGGGTCGCTTTTTCACGGAACTGCACCCTACTAACGCCAAACATTACGTGGCTTTCGCGGCGGGAAGCGGTATTACTCCCGTTTTCTCCATTGTAAAAACCATTCTGCTCACTGAGCCGAATAGCCGTGTGACGTTGATTTATGGCAACCGAGGCCGAAACTCTATCATCTTCAAAGAAGCCATTGAGGGGCTGAAAAACAAGTTTTTGCGTCGGCTCAGCGTGTACCACATCCTGAGTCGGGAACAGGGTGGTACCGATTTGTTTTTTGGTCGGATCGATGAGGCAAAAACTCGGCAGTTCCTAGGCAAAATCTTACCGCCTGAGCAGATTGATGAATGTTTTATCTGCGGCCCGGAGGAGATGATACACGGCGTCCGCGCGGCATTGACGGACGCGGGCGTGGCGGCGGAGAAGATTCACTTCGAGATGTTTACGTCGGCGGCTGGTGGCGCGAAGAAGCAAGCGGGTCCTACTAAAACCCATGTGGCTGGCGAGGACGACAAGCACAGCCAAGTAACGGTAAAGCTTGATGGAAACTCACAACTGCTGGAAATGTCGTACTACGGCAACACCATTCTAGACGCCGTGCTGGAAACCGGCGCTGATGCTCCGTATTCGTGCAAAAACGGCATGTGCAGTACCTGTCGCGCCCGCGTAACGGCCGGCCAAGCAGAGATGGACGTTAACTATTCTCTTTCTGAAACGGAAGTAGCGAAAGGTTACATTCTAACCTGCCAAGCGCGGCCCACCTCGGAAAAGGTAACCGTTGATTTTGACCAATAATAACTCGCAGACTAGCCTTTAACTCGTTCTTCTAATTGCTTCAGAAAGGCTGCATATCTTCAATAGGCGCCGTATCCGCGCTATTTCTTCCACTTTTGCGCAATGCTGACAGCACTTTCCAACATGTGTGGTTGCCAGTGCTCAATTGCCCAAGCCGTGTTAGTTAAGAGCGAGGAGTGGAGTAGCCGTTGGGCTTCTTCAAACGAGGGTGCCGTTTCCAGAATTTGAGATAAATAAATCTGCTGCTCATGCAGCACGGCATCTTCCACAGCAGGGCCGAGTTGCAAAGGCTGTAACGGCAGGAACAGCTGGCTAAAATGTTCGGAACGGTTCTGTGTGCTCTGACGCACAACTCTTTCCATTCTCAAGAAATCGGCTCGGAATAACTCGCGGCTACTTTCCGTTTTCAGGCCGTTTCCCAGTTGCTCTAGCACAACGTATTTCAGATTAGGACACTTCGGAATGGTGCGTTCCAACAGCTGAAAAACTTCCTCTGGTACGGAGTCGTCGTGCGTGTCTCTTCGTATTTTCTGATTGGGCACTAACACCGATTCCTCCCAACTGCCTCCTGAGATATGTATTTCTCGCACTCTGTCGAGCGGATACAGATCAATTAGCTCTTCGTAGGAAACGGAGAAATTATGAAGCTGGCAGTAGAGGTTGTGCAGATCCAGGATGATAAAGCCATTCACTGGCTCAATCAGTTTTTCCAGGAATTCTCCGTGCCGTTTTACTTCATCCAGTGCGTAGGCAAAAGCCAGGTTCTCCAAACCAACTGGGCAGCAACAGGCCTCGTAGATCCTGCTCAATCGGTCTTGCCCAATGCGCAGGCTCATGCTGGTGTACGGAATGGGGAGAGGAGCACCATAATGGAAGTTCTGGCCGGTGAAAAAGCCGAAATGCTCCGTGATATGGTCGAAGGAAAATTGAGACGACAGCTGTTTTAGTTGCTCCAGCCACTGCTGCTGCTCTTGGGTCCACTTCGCCGATAGCAAAGAGAAAAACACCCCGTGGCCGATCAACCTTTGCTCTTGGCTATAAGTGTTGAGCAGAGCAGAAAACCATTCTGGTATCTGCTCTGCCCAGAAAAGCGTGTCAAAAGACCACTCAATGGCTTCCACCCGACCTTCTTCCAACAAAGGAAAGGCCGCCGATAGAATGTCGGCGTCCAGATTACAGGCTATCGAAGATAAAATGGTCGGTTTTTCTGCCATGCTTTAACTGCTCTTGTTCAGCCCATGCCACAAGCAGGGCAATTGTCAGGTGTCTTGGTTACCTCTTTCTTGCCTTTTTCTTTAGGCTCTGCAGACTCCTTCTTGCAGCCAGTGGTTTGGACTGCCATGCCAACGAGTATGGCGCCGAGTAAAGCTTTAGGTAGTTTCATATTACAGCTTGTTTGGTGTGCGTTTGGATTCGTTTTGAATTTAAGAGCTCACTGCCACAACAGAGGTTGCATTCCGTAGATAGTTTATATCTCATATTTAGTTGTGATGCGTAAACACTCTGCATTTATCTAGATTAGATGCGGCTTCTGCTACATTTTTTCTACTTTTAACTAACGAATGTTAGTTTAACTTTGTTGAAAGCGCATGGAAACGGTAGAACTCACCCTCGAAGAGCAGTTTCAGGCCCGCATCGATGCGGACATTCGCATTGAGCCCAAAGATTGGATGCCCGATGCGTACCGTAAAACGCTGATCCGGCAGATTTCGCAGCACGCTCACTCTGAACTGGTTGGCATGCTGCCAGAAGGCAACTGGATTACGCGGGCTCCTTCGCTCAAGCGCAAATCCATTTTGCTGGCCAAGGTGCAGGACGAAGCTGGCCACGGCCTCTACCTCTACAGCGCTGCTGAGACTCTAGGCGCTTCCCGGGACCAAATGCTGGCCGACCTGCATTCGGGTAAAGCCAAGTATTCCAGCATCTTCAACTACCCTACGCTGAGCTGGGCTGACATGGGCACCGTGGGTTGGCTCGTGGATGGAGCCGCTATTCTGAACCAAGTACCGTTGTGCCGCACCTCCTACGGTCCGTATGCTCGCGCCATGGTGCGCGTGTGCAAGGAGGAGAGTTTCCATCAGCGGCAGGGCTTTGAGATCATGCAGACGCTGTGCGAGGGCGCACCGGAGCAGAAAGCCATGGCCAAAGAAGCTCTAAACCGTTGGTGGTGGCCCACGCTCATGATGTTCGGCCCCAAAGACGAAGAGTCGCCCAACACGGCGCAGTCGATGAATTGGCGCATCAAGCGCTTCACCAACGACGAGCTACGCCAGAAATTTGTGGACATGATGGTGCCGCAGGCGGAGTTCCTGGGCCTGACTGTTCCCGACCCGGCCCTAAAGTGGAACGAAGCCAAAAACGGCTACGACTTTGGTGAGGTGGACTGGGAAGAATTCTGGGCCGTAGTGAAAGGCAACGGCCTCTGCAATAAAGACCGGCTCGGCGCTCGGGTGAAGGCTTATGAAGAAGGTGCCTGGGTACGCGAAGCTGCGCTAGCCCACGCTGAGAAACGTAAGCAACGTCAAGCCGCTTAGAAGCAGATTATCCGCGGCCGACATAGTTGGTGGGTTTGCTAGCCGATGCTCGATCTTTTACTCATCGCTCAACGCCGTGAGCAACGGACCCTTCCAACTGGCGCTACCAAGCATCAATAGAAGCAAGCATACATCATGAATCAAGCTGAATGGCCGCTGTGGGAAGTGTTTATCCGCAGCAAACAGGGCCTCGACCATAAGCATGTCGGCAGCCTGCACGCCGCTGATGCCACGATGGCCATCCAAAATGCCCGGGACGTGTATACGCGCCGCTTGGAGGGCGTCAGCATCTGGGTGGTGGAGTCGAAGCATGTACACGCCTCCAACCCTGACGACTCGGCGGCCTTCTTCGACCCGGCCAACGATAAAGTATACCGGCATCCCACTTTCTATGAAGTGCCGGATTCCATCAAGCACATGTAAAGCCGACGGTTATGCAAGTTGTTCCCACCGAAACGCCAACGTTGGCGGCGTACTCGTCCGAAGTGCGCCAACAGCTGTTCCACTACGTACTGCAACTAGCTGATACGAGCCTGATTCTGGGCCACCGCCTATCCGAATGGTGCGGGCACGGGCCGATTTTGGAGCAGGATTTGGCCATGGCTAACATTGCGCTGGACTTGCTAGGCGAAACGCGCAGCCTCTACCAATACGCCGCTGAACTAGAAGGCCAGGGCCGGACCGAGGACGACCTGGCTTTTCTGCGCATTGCCACCGACTACAAGAACCCGCTGCTGGTAGAGCAGCCCAACGGCGACTTTGCGGATACCGTAGTGCGCCAGTTTCTGTTCGATAACTTCCATTACCATTTCCTGCAACAGCTCCAAACCAGCCCTGATGAGCGGCTGGCGGGCATCGCGGAGAAGTCCTTGAAAGAAGCGGCATACCATCTGAAGTGGAGCTCGGAATGGGTGATTCGGCTGGGTGATGGGACGAAAGAGAGCCGGCAGCGAGTAGAAAAAGCTGTGGCTAATCTGTGGCGTTATTCCGGCGAGCTAACTACTCTTACAGTCACCGAAAAAGCCCTGCAAACCATTGGCCTGGTGCCCGATTATGCCACGCTGCTTCCCAATATGGAGGCGCATGTAGCGAAGGTGTTCTATGAAGCAACGTTGCCAGTGCCCCAGGGCGTATTCATGCAGAAGGGCGGCAAGGATGGTCGGCACTCCGAACACCTGGGCTATATTCTGGCGGAGCTGCAATACATGCAACGCACCTATCCCGGCATGAAATGGTAACTACCGCGTCTGCCCCGACCGAGGAAAGTATCTGGCAATTGCTGGAAGAAGTTTCGGACCCCGAGGTGCCTGTGCTCAGCATCCTGGATCTGGGCATCGTGCGCGGCGTGCGGCTGAGTGGCGAAGAAGTGCACGTAACCATCACGCCCACCTATTCCGGCTGCCCAGCCATGAACACCATTGCCACCGATATTCGGCTGCGGCTGCTGGCGGAGGGCATCACCAAACTTCACATTCATAACCAGCTCAGCCCCGCCTGGACCACGGATTGGATGTCGCAGGCGGGCCGTGAGAAGCTGGAGGCTTACGGCATTGCGCCGCCGGTAGATGGCACCGCTACGGGGCATTTGCTCAACCTGTTCGGCGCCGATACTGCTGTGCGCTGTCCGCTCTGCAAGTCCGGCAACACACACTTGATCAGTCAGTTTGGGTCTACTGCTTGCAAAGCCCATTACCAGTGCAACGACTGTCTGGAGCCGTTTGACTATTTCAAATGTCATAGTTGAAGGCTTGCCCGCATCATCCGAAAACAGTTTCTCAACCACTTCCATAAGCATTCATTCACAGCCTTGCCTGCGGAGAAAAACAAGCGTACCATTTCCGGTAGTTTATCTTTTCGCGGGCTCTGCGCCTCAAGCAGACCGGGGGCTAGAAAATGAGGCCACCAACTATGTCCGAAACATCTTCTCTGCTCTTTTCTATCGACGGGGGCGTCGCTACGATTCGCTTCAACCGGCCTCAGGTCTTCAATAGCGTCAACCGCGAGGTGGCGCTGGCTATGCAGCAACACCTGCACGAGTGCCAGCAAAATCCGGCGGTGCGAGCCGTGCTGCTTACGGGCACCGGCAAAGCCTTTTGCGCCGGGCAGGACCTGGCGGAAATCACGGGCCCCGACAGCCCAGAAGTAGCCGAAATAGTAGAGAAGCTCTACAACCCAATTGTGGAGTTGATTCGGGCGCTGGAAAAGCCGGTGGTAGCGGGCGTGAACGGCGTAGCCGCCGGGGCCGGTGCCAATCTGGCTTTGGCCTGCGACGTGGTGGTAGCGAAAGAATCGGCCTCGTTCATCCAAGCTTTCAGCAAAATTGGGTTGATTCCTGACAGCGGCGGCACCTACTTTCTGCCGCGGCTGGTCGGCTTGCAACGAGCCAGCGCCCTTATGCTCACCGGCGACAAAGTAAGTGCCGCCGAAGCCGTGCAAATGGGCATGATTTATAAGACATTTGCTGATGAAACCTTCGAAGCTGAGGTACAAGCGCTGGTAAAGAAGCTGGCCGCCATGCCTACCAAAGGCCTGGCCTACACCAAGCAACTCCTCAACGCCTCCTTCGGCAACGACCTCACCCAGCAGCTCCGGGCCGAAGGTGACTATCAACTCCGCGCTGGCAGCACCGACGACTACCGGGAGGGTGTGGCGGCCTTCCTCGAAAAACGCCAACCTACCTTCACCGGGCAATGATTATTGGCATTATCGGGAGCGGCGCTATGGGTGCGGGCATTGCGCAGGTGGTAGCCACGGCGGGCCATACCATACGCCTACTCGACCAAAACGCCGACGCGCTGCAACGAGCTTTGGCTGGTATCAAAACTGCGCTGCATAAGCTGGTGGAAAAAGGCAAAATCACGCCCGAAGCCGCCGAACAAGCCACTGCTAACTTGCGTCCAACCGAAGACTACGCGGCCTTTGCCGATTGTGAGCTGGTGCTGGAAGCCATCGTGGAAGACCTAGCAGTGAAGCAGGCCGTATTTCGGCAGGTGGAAAACGTGGTATCGGCTGAGTGCGTGCTGGCTAGCAATACGTCCTCGTTGTCCATTGCTTCTATTGCCGCCGCGTGCCAACGGCCGGAACGGTTTGTGGGCATCCACTTCTTCAATCCGGCTCCACTTATGCAGCTGGTAGAAGTGATTCCGGCGGTGCAAACACGCGCTGGACTAGCCAAAGAAATTAAAGCCTTGGTGCAAAGCTGGGGCAAGCTGCCCGTGCTGGCCAAAGACACTCCTGGCTTCATCGTGAACCGCGTGGCGCGGCCTTTCTACGGCGAAGCTATTCGGATTCTGGAAGAAGGTATTGCTGACATGGCCACCATCGACTGGGCCATGACCGAGCTGGGCGGTTTCCGTATGGGGCCGTTTGCACTGATGGATTTCATTGGCCACGACGTGAACTACCGCGTCACGGAGTCGGTCTTTGCTTCGTTCTTTTTTGATCCGCGCTACAAGCCATCCTTTACGCAGAAGAGGCTGTTTGAGGCCGGTTACTACGGCCGCAAATCGGGCCGGGGCTTCTACAGCTACGCGCCGGATGCCGTGCCGCTTGAGCCCGTGCACGATGAGCAGCTGGGCCAGCTGATTCTGCACCGGATTCTGGCTATGCTCATCAACGAGGCCGTAGACGCGCTGGTCCTGAACGTAGCTTCCCGAGAAGACCTGGAACTAGCCATGACCAAAGGCGTCAACTACCCCAAGGGCCTGCTGGCCTGGGCCGATGAGCTGGGCCTGCAAACCGTGCTGGCTACGCTCGATGGCCTGTACGCGGAGTACCACGAGGACCGTTACCGCGCCAGCCCACTACTGCGCCGTATGGTGCGCGCCAACCAACATTTCTTTCCGCATGAGTGAGGTGCCCGCCGCCCAGGCCCGCGCCGAAGCCGTGCTGGAACGTATGTTCCAACAAGATGCGTTTAGTCACTGGCTCGGGCTGGAAATTGATGAAGTAGGGGCTGGTTACTGCCGCCTGCACTTCACAGTGCGGCCCGAGATGCTCAACGGTTTCGCGGTGCTGCACGGCGGCGTCACGTTTGCGGCAGCCGATTCGGCTTTTGCTTTCGCCTGCAACAGCCACGGCCGCCAGAGCGTGGGCCTCTCCGTCACAATGGACTATCTCGAAGCCGGCCGGCTCGGCGACATTATCACGGTGGAAGCCCGCGAGGAAAGCTTGAAGCACAAAGTCGGCGTGTACCAGATTCGCCTCACCAATCAGCATGGCGCGCTCGTAGCCTTGTTCAAAGGCACGGCCTACCGCACCAGCACCGAAATTCTATCAGAACCTTCGCTATGAAGCAAGCCTATATCATCGACGGTATCCGAACGCCCATTGGCAGCTTCGGGGGCACCCTGGCCGCCGTCCGCCCCGACGACCTCGCGGCCCTAACCATTCGGGAACTGCTGCGCCGCAACTCCACGCTGGACCCGGCGGCCATAGCCGACGTCATAGTGGGCTGCGCCAACCAAGCTGGTGAAGACAACCGCAACGTGGCCCGTATGGCGCTACTACTGGCCGGGCTGCCCACCACCGTACCCGGCGAAACTGTGAACCGCCTCTGCGCCTCGGGCCTCTCCGCCAGCATTGCCGCCGCCCGCGCCATCCAGAGCGGCGACGGTGACCTGTTCGTAGCCGGCGGCGTCGAGAATATGACCCGCGCCCCGCTGGTGGTTTCCAAGCCCTCCAAAGGCTTCGGTACCGACTCGCAGCTCTACGATTCCAGCTTCGGCTGGCGCTTCATCAACCCCCGGATGGAGCAGCAGTACGGCACCGACGCCATGGGCGAAACCGCCGAAAACCTGGTTGACCAGTACCAGATCAGCCGCGAAGATCAAGACCAGTTTGCCGTGCACTCGCAGCAAAAAGCTGCTCAGGCGCAGCGCAGCGGCCGGTTGGCTGAGGAAATTGTGCCGGTCAGCATTCCGCAGCGCAAGGGCGAGCCGCTGGAGTTTGCCGAAGATGAGTTTTTGAAGCCCGAAACCACGCTCGAAGGACTAGCTAAGCTGCGGCCAGCTTTCCGCAAAACGGGCACCGTCACGGCCGGCAACGCCTCGGGCCTGAACGATGGTGCGGCGGCCCTGCTGCTGGCTTCGGAAGATGGTATCAAGCAACACAACCTTAAGCCCCAGGCCCGCATTGTGGCGATGGGAGCAGCCGGCGTCGAGCCGCGCATCATGGGGATTGGTCCGGTGCCAGCCAGCCAGCAGGCCCTCAAAAAAGCCGGCTTGACCCTAAACGACATCGACATCATCGAGCTCAACGAGGCCTTCGCGGCGCAGAGCCTCGCCTGCATGCGCAACCTCGGCCTTGACGACAACGACCCGCGCGTAAACCCCAACGGCGGCGCTATTGCCCTGGGCCACCCACTAGGCATGAGCGGCGCCCGTATTCTGAACTCCGCCGCCCGCGAGCTGCACCGCCAAAACAAGCGCTACGCCCTCGTAACTATGTGCATAGGCGTGGGCCAAGGCTACGCAGTCATCATCGAGAAAGCCTGATTTTATTTCTTCAGCAGAGGAGAGAACTAGCCTAAAAACTAGTTCCCCTCCTTGGAAAGGAGGGGTTAGGGGTGGTTGATCACCGTTGAACGACTCCTGGCTCTAAAATATCTAACCCTAAATCTTCAACCACCCCCAGCCCCTCCTCATCTGAGGAGGGGAGCTAGTTCTAAAAACTAGTTCCCCCTCTCTTTTGGAGAGGGGGCTAGGGGGTGAGGTCCCACCCACATGACTCAAATTCTCGAAAACTACGCCCTCGGCCGCTGGACTGCTGGCTCCGGCCCCGAACAGGAACTCTACGACGCGTGCACCGGCGAAGTCATTGCCGTAGCTAGCACCGAGTGCCTCGATTTTGCCGCCATGATGGAGTTTGCCCGCGCCAAGGGCAACAAGGCCCTGCGCAAGATGACCTTCCACGAGCGGGGCCGAATGCTCAAGGCGCTGGCCCTGCACCTGACCAGCAAAAAGGAGGAGTTCTATACCCTGAGCTACCGCAGCGGCGCCACCCGCGCCGACTCCTGGATTGACATCGAAGGCGGCATCGGCAACCTGTTTGCCAATGCCTCATTGCGCCGCAAATTCCCCGACAAGCCCTTCTACCTCGACGGTGACCCAATCGGCTTGTCGAAGGGCGGCTCGTTCATCGCGCATCACCTGATGGTGCCTAAGGAGGGCGTAGCAGTTCACATCAATGCCTACAACTTCCCTATTTGGGGCATGTTGGAGAAGATAGCCGTGAACCTGCTCGCGGGTATGCCAGCCATCGTGAAGCCCGCTCTGCCCACAGCCTACCTCACCGAAGCCGTGGTGCGCGAAATCATTGCCTCCAACATCCTACCCGAGGGTGCACTCCAGCTCGTGTGTGGCTCCGGCCAAGGCATCCTCGACCACGTCACGTACCAGGACGTAGTAACCTTCACCGGCTCGGCCGAAACCGGCCGTAAGCTGAAGGCCCACCCGCGCATCTTGGCGGAAGCCGTGCCTTTCAACATGGAAGCCGATTCGTTGAACTCAGCCATACTCGGCCCCGATGCCGTGCCCGGCACGATGGAGTTCGACTTGTTCATCAAGGAAGTGCGCAAGGAAATGACGGCCAAGGCCGGGCAGAAATGTACCGCCATCCGCCGCGTTATCGTGCCCGAGCACCTGCTTGAAGATGTGCAGATTGCCTTGGGTAAGGCGTTGGCCCAAACTACCATTGGCCACCCGCTGGCGGAAGGCGTGCGCATGGGCGCGCTGGCTGGCATGGACCAGGTGAAGCGCGTGCGCGAGCAAGTGCGCCAATTGGCCCAAAATACGCCCATCGTCTACGGCGACCTTGACAACGTGCAGGTCATCGGGGGCGACTGCAAAACCGGCGCCTTCTTCTCACCCATCGTGCTGCTCAACTCCGAGCCGTTCCGCTTCACCGACACCCACGAAGTAGAAGCCTTCGGCCCCGTGAGTACGCTCATGCCCTACAAGGATGTGGAGGAAGCCATTAAGCTGGCCAACATGGGCAAAGGCTCCTTGGTCTGCTCTGTAGCCACCGCTGACCCCGGCGTGGCGCAGGAATTCGTACTGGGCGCGGCCACGCACCACGGGCGAATCCTGGTGCTGAGCGAGGAGATGAGCAAGGAAAGCACCGGGCACGGCTCCCCACTGCCACTCCTGATTCACGGCGGGCCAGGCCGGGCCGGTGGCGGCCAGGAAATGGGCGGTGTGCGCGGCGTGGAGCACTTCATGCAGCGCGTTGCCATCCAAGGCTCACCCACCATGCTGACGGCCATCACGGACGTGTACCAGCAGGGCGCCAAGCAGAAAGAGTACGACAAGCATCCCTTCCAGAAGTACTTCGAGGAGCTGGAAATCGGCGAAACCTACGTGACGCACAAGCACACCGTCACGGAAGCCGACATCAGTAACTTCGCCAACGTATCGGGCGACAATTTCTATGCGCACGTAGATGCTACTTCGCTGGAAGGCACGCTCTTCACGGGCCGCGTAGCGCACGGCTACTACATTCTCAGCAAAGCCGCTGGCATGTTCGTCGACCCGCGCAAAGGCCCGGTTCTGCTCAACTACGGCCTCGATGAGTGCCGCTTCACCAAGCCGGTTTACCCCGGCACAACTATCGGCGTGAAACTCACTGTAAAAGAGAAGATCGGTCAGGAAAAGCGGGATGAAGAGGATGTGGCGAAGGGCATCGTGCGCTGGCTGGTAGACGTAACCGACCAAACCGGCGAAACCGTAGCCGTAGCCACCATCCTAACAATGGTAAAGAAGCGCGAACAAGTCTAGTTTCCATTTCTCGCAGTGTTCCACGGTGTTGACGCAGTGTTTCGCAGTGTGCTGACGACTGAACACTGCGCCAACACTGCGAGAAACATCAATACCCCATGACAACCACCACGCTAACTGCCGGCCACGTCACCACTTCCACCGATGCCGCTGGCGTTGCTACCATCTCCTTTTTCCACCCTTCCCACAATTCTCTGCCCGGCAGTTTGCTGACGGAGCTGGCCCAAACGATTACCACCGTAGGCCAGAATCCTCAGACTAAGGTCATCATCCTCAAGAGCGAAGGCGAAAAAACCTTCTGCGCCGGAGCCAGCTTCGATGAGTTGATTGTCATTGAAGATGAAGCACAAGGTTTGTCGTTCTTTTCTGGCTTCGCCAAGGTGATTAACGCCTGCCGCACCTGCCCTAAAATTGTCATCGGGCGCGTGCAGGGCAAAGCTATTGGCGGCGGAGTGGGAGTGGCCGCCGCTACGGATTACTGTTTTGCTACCACGCAGGCAGCCGTTAAGCTAAGTGAACTGGTAGTCGGTATTGGGCCGTTTGTAGTAGGTCCAGCTGTGGAGCGCAAGATTGGCGTGGCCGCCTACGCCCAACTGGCGCTGGATGCCGCCGAATTTCGCTCCGCCAGCTGGGCGCGCGAAAAAGGACTGTACGCCGAAGTGGTAGAATCAACGGAAGCCCTGGACACCGCAGTTCAGACCTTCGCTGCCAAGCTTGCCGCCTACAACCCCGCCGCTCTAGCCGACCTTAAACGAGTCATTTGGGAAGGGACGGAGCATTGGGACGCGCTACTCCTGGAAAGAGCGGCTATCAGCGGGCGACTGGTCTTGTCCAACTTCACTCGGCAAGCCATTCAGCAATTCAAAAGCCGAGGCTAGCAAGAAGTACGGTTAGCAGTTCTGCTACCGGCCATCCAATAGCCGCAACGTTAGGCCAATACGTGCTGCTCGGCCAGGCATCCCTCGATAGAAACTATCTGCAAGCCTAGCAATTGCGGACTGCGGAACTGCTCGTACAAATCGGCAAAAACCTCGCTCACTTCATAGGTATCACTCAGAATATCGTGCTCGATCTTTTGAGTGGCCACCACCTGCCCGCAACTCATTTCAGCCATTGTAACTCGGCAGCGTATCTGATAGCACTGGTTCTGTTTCATAGCTGAAAAGGCAGTTTGAGGCTTGGGAAACGCGGAAAGCAAAAATACTAATTATAATAGCAATGGCAACTGGTTTAGTAAGAATTATAGCACAACAGCAACTTATTCTATGAACTGGTAGGTTGTGTTAAAGAGCAGCAAAAAACAAAAAACCCTCTCTGCAATTTGCAAAGAGGGTTTTCGTGGTAATGGTTGGAATCGAACCAACGACACCAGCATTTTCAGTGCTGTGCTCTACCAACTGAGCTACATTACCAGCTCTGGGCGCCCCGAAGGCCGTTGTAACCGTTGGGGAGCACAAAAGTAGTAAACCATTTTCAACCTACAAGTCGTATCCTAAAAAAATCTTCATTCCGAAAACTCTGCGCGCAAAACTCTTAATTTGTTATGCATAACGAGTATATTTCGGAGCAAACTCCAACCCCACCTTTCCTCCCGTGCATTTCTCTTTTCAAAACATCATCTTCCTGCTGGTGGCAATAGCGGGCTTCGGCCTGTTTGTCTGGCAAGTGCGGAAGATTCGAGCCAACATCCTTGTCGGGCGCGACCGGGACATGAGCGGCCGCACCAACGAGCGGCTTAAGAAGACCCTACTAGTTGCCTTTGGGCAGCAAAAGATGTTCAAGCGCCTCACGCCCGCGTTTCTGCACCTCATTGTCTACGTCGGCTTCATTGTCATCAACATTGAAGTCATTGAAATTATGATTGACGGGCTGTTTGGCACGCACCGGGTGTTGCAGTTCCTTGGGCCGGTCTACTCGGCTCTTACCGGCACCAACGAAATCCTAGGGGCGCTAGTGATACTGGCCGTGGTGGCTTTCTGGTGGCGTCGCAACGTGAAGAAAATCCGCCGCTTCACCGGGCCGGAACTTCGCGCTTGGCCTAAGCTGGACGCCAACATCATTCTGTATGTAGAAGTGATTCTGATGGCGGCCCTGTTCACGATGAATGCTGCCGATTTGAAGCTGCACGCCTTGGAAGGCCGGGACTTGCCAGGCGCATTTCCTATTAGCGGATTGCTGGTAGGGTTGTTCCCGGATAACCCAACCGCGCTGGTCGTGCTGGAACGCCTGGGCTGGTGGGCGCATATCGTGGGTATCTTACTGTTCCTGAATTACCTGCCAAGCTCCAAGCACTTCCACATCATCACGTCTTTCCCGAACGTGTATTTCTCGCGCATGATGCCGCAGGGGCAATTCTCGAACGTGGAGAGCATCACGCACGAAGTGAAAGCCATGATGGATCCGAGCTACCAGGTGCCTACGCCGGTAACGCCGGAAGGAGCCGAGGTTGCGCCCACGCCTTTCGGGGCCAAGGACGTGAACGATTTAGCTTGGACCAACCTGCTCAACGCCTATTCTTGCACCGAGTGCGGACGTTGCACCTCCGTGTGCCCGGCCAACCTGACGGGCAAGCTGTTGTCGCCGCGCAAAATCATCATGGATACCCGCGACCGGGTGGAAGAAAAGTACAACTCGCCGCTGATTTTCAGCCCCAACCTTTACGGCCAGGAAGCCAAGCACGAGTCGCAGGAGCAACTCGGCAAGGAAAACCACACGCTGCTGCGCGGCTACGTGACGCCGGAGGAACTGTGGGCCTGCACCACCTGCAACGCCTGCGTAGAAGCCTGCCCTGTGAACATCAACCCGCTGGAAAGCATTGTGGAGATGCGGCGCTTCCTGGTGCTAGAAGAGTCGGCGGCGCCGAACTCACTGAATGTCATGTTCTCCAACATCGAAAACAACGGCGCTCCTTGGGCCTTCTCGCCCTCTGACCGTTTCAACTGGGCCGACGACTTGTACGTGGCCGAAAAGGAGGTAGGCGTGGCAGTCAGGAGCTAAAACACTCTTGTCTTTCCTGTACCACGCCCGTTCTATCTCCTACCTCCTGACTCCTAGCTCCTAAAAAATATGGCTGAGCAAACTGCCAAACGCCCCGTATCTGTTCCAATGATGGCCGACCTGGCCGCCCGGGGCGAAACTCCAGAAATCCTGTTCTGGGTAGGCTGCGCCGGCGCCTTCGACGACCGGTACAAGCGCGTTACTCGTGCTTTCGTACGCATTCTCGAACACGTAGGCGTGAACTACGCCGTGCTGGGCATGGAAGAAAGCTGCACCGGCGACCCGGCCAAACGGGCCGGCAACGAGTTCCTGTTTCAGATGCAGGCCATGCAGAACATTACCACGCTCAACGGCTACGGCATCAAGAAAGTAGTAACGGCCTGCCCACACTGTTTCAACACTATCAAGAACGAATATCCCGCGCTGGGTGGCGAGTACGAGGTGATTCACCACAGCACTTTCCTACAGCAGCTCATCAACGAGGGCCGTGTGACGGCGGAAGGTGGCGAGTCTTTTAAAGGGCGGCGCATCACCTTCCACGATTCCTGCTACCTGGGCCGCTCCAACAATATCTACGAAGCGCCCCGCGCCGTGCTGGAAGTGCTAGACGCCGACTTAGTGGAGATGAAGCGCTGCAAAACCAACGGCCTCTGCTGCGGCGCTGGTGGCGCGCAAATGTGGAAGGAGCCCGAGCCCGGCAAAAAGGATATCAACATTGAGCGCGCCGAAGAAGCCTTGGCTACCCTCGATGGCAATGCCGACGTGCTGCTGAATCTGAAAGGGGTGGAAAGCAACGCGCCCGTACTACCCGCCGGCTCCAACCACGGCGGCAGCGTGATTGCCGTAGCTTGCCCTTTCTGCATGACCATGATGGCCGACGGCGTCAAGAACAAAGAGCGGGAATCGGATGTGCAGGTATTTGATTTGGCGGAGCTAATTGCTTCGGCCGAAGGTCTGAACGTGTAGCCGCTTCGCGTCGAGTAAGACACATACATTGTCTAACCCCGCCGGAACTTCCTGGTGGGGTTGTTTCTTTGTACTGAAGTAGCCGTGCGCTACCTGTTTGTTTTCTGAGGCTAGACCTTATGTACGTTCCTTTCGACCAGCTGCCGGCTTCAGCTCGCATTTGGGTTTACCAATCAAATCGTCCGCTGACGGACAGCGAAGAAACCGCTATTCAGCCGCTACTGAGTCGTTTTGCTGATGAGTGGACCAGCCACGGCCGCACGTTGCAGGCTTCGTTGGCAGTGTTGCACCACCAGTTCTTGGTGGTTGGTCTTGATGAGGCAGTGGCCGATGCTAGCGGCTGTTCCATTGATGCTTCGGTACGATTTGTGCGCGAGCTGGAAACGCACCTGGGAGTGTCGCTGCTGGAAAAGTCTCAGTTGGCCTTTCTAGTGGCTGGCGAGGTGAAGCTCTTGGACCGGCGCCAGCTACGAACGGCTATCGAAACCGGAGAGCTTACTCCTTCTACTCCCTATTTTGACGCGACGGTAGCGCGAAAAGATGGTTTGGCAACGTTGTTTCCTGGACCAGCAAGCACTACGTGGCTGGCTCGGTATTTCACCTAACGAATGAAGTAGATTTGCCTTTCGGCTATAATACTATCCAAACTTAGTATTATTAGACCCTGGTTAGCTGAATTGAAAGTCGCCTCGTTTTCAACTCCACCCTCCACCACGTTATGAAGAGATTCCTATTGATTTGCGCTGCGGCCGGCTCCTCTGCCTTGCTTAGCGGCTGCGCAACTTCCGGCGGCGGCAGCAAAGCTGACAAGCGCTTCGCCCGTGGCGAATATGAAACCGCTATTGAGCTTTATAAAGCCGATGTTACGAAGGGCAAAAACCCGGCTGCGGCGAATTACCGTGTAGCAGAGTCTTACCGGCTTTCCAACCGGATTGAGCAGGCCGAAGAGTATTACAAAGCCGCCATTGCTGGCGGCGTAAAAGTGCCCGATGCCTCGTTCTACTACGGACTGGCTCTGAAAGCCAACGGCAAGTACGATGAGGCAGCTCAGCAGTTTGATGCCTACACGCAGGCAAATGCCGCTCGGCCCCTGGCGCCTCGGGCGGAGCTGGAGTCGCGGAATGCTAAGATGGCCACCACCATTGTGGCGATGCAGTCCAACAATGAAGTGGCTTCGCTCGACCAGATAAATACACCGTCGTCGGAGTTTGGCTCCACCATTATGCCCGACACCAAAGAGCTGGTGTTTGCTTCGGGCCGGGAGGGTAAAAAGTACCTTGGCAACGGGGAGAACTTCGTTGATCTGTACGCCGTCAAGTTCGATGATGCGGCGAAGATGACGGGTGGCACGGTGCGTAAGCTGGAGCCGCTTTTCAATACCGAAGACAAGCACGAGGCCAGCGCCACCTACACGCCCGACGGCAAAACAATGGTGTTTGCGCGCTCCAACAACGGCTCGAAAAAGGGCTTGTTGAGCGTTGACCTTTGGATTTCGTATTTCAAAAACAACGCCTGGAGCGAGCCAGTACTGGCCAACATCAACGACCGCTCGGCCGATGATTTCTCGCCAGCTTTTGCTGCCGATGGCCAGACGTTGTACTTCGCTTCCAGCCGTAAAGGCGGCTTGGGTGGCAATGACTTGTACCGCGCTACTTTAGGTCCTAATGGTCGTTTCTCGCCTGCTGAAAACTTGGGTGACCAGGTAAACACTCCTGGCAACGAGAACTTCCCAGCGGTAGCGCCCGATGGCACGCTGTACTTTTCCTCCGACGGACAGCCCGGCCTAGGCAAGCTCGACATCTTCATGGTCGAGAAAGGCAAGGTGACCAATCTAGGAGCCCCCATCAATAGCTCCGGCGACGACTTCGCACCGTATTTCACGACGAAGGAGATGGGCATTTTCTCCTCCAACCGTGCGGGCGGCAAAGGCTCTGACGACCTGTACACCTTCCGCAAAAAGCCGCTCAAGCTTGTTACTTTCTATGCCGATGGCACAGTGATAACTCGCAATGAGAAAACGGGGGCTACAGCACCAGCCAGCAACGAGGAAGTGGTGCTGTTTGGTCGGGATGGCCAGAAACTGCAAACCGTGGCGACGGATGCCGAAGGTAAATTCAGCATCAAGCTCGATTCGGCAGCCGCTACCTACGCGCTGGTGGCCGACCGGGCTGGTTTCTTTACGGCTCGTGCCCCGCTAAGCACGGTGGGCCGCAAACCACCACAAAGTCAGCTGGTGAACGAGATGAACGACATCCGGATTCCGGTGGCGCTGACGCTGACGGAAATCGTGAAAAATCGCGCCATCCGCGTCGACAACATCTTCTACGACTACAACAAGGCTGACATCAGGCCCGACGCCGCGGTGGAGCTGGACAAGCTGGTGGAAACGCTGAACGACAACCCGAAAATCACCATCGAGCTCAGCTCCCACACCGACTCCCGCGGTAAGGATGCCTACAACCAAGCCCTCTCGCAGCGCCGCGCTCAATCTGCCGTGGACTATATCATTTCCAAGGGCATCAACAAGGCGCGTATTACGGCCAAAGGCTACGGCGAGACTCGTCCGGAAATCAAAAATGCCAAGACGGAAGAGCAGTTCCAGCGCAACCGTCGCACGGAGTTCAGAGTGACTAAGATTGCCGAATAAGCTCCGCTGAAAAATGCCAGAAAAGCCTCTGCGCCGGAAGATGCGGAGGCTTTTTGTTGCAAGTGTAGCGTGGAAATCTGTTCCGCGCACGAGCCGCAGGCGAGTTCCTACGCGGTGGCGCAACTGGCACGGCACCGCATACTCGCTTCACTCGTGCGCGGAACAGATTTCCGCGCTACGTTGCTGCCTGCCGGCTTACAAAAGAAATGGCACAATCCTTGGCTTATGCATGAATGCAGGGGCAGAAGGGCTCCTGTGTAATTTGCTACTGCCATGAAAAAGGCGCTACTCCTTTGCTTCGGTCTGTTCTTGCTGGCCGCAGCACATCTTCAGGCCGCTCCAGCCAACGTTAATTTCACCTCAGAGCGCGGAGTTCCTTTCAATCTGCGGTTTGATGGTCGTCCGCTCACGCGCGGCGGCGCCCGCCAAGTGCACATCAACCGAATTGCGCCGGGTGTACACTGGGCCGAGTTTATGATTCCGGTGGGCTACGGCCGCTCTATCAACTACCGCACCCGCGTGTTTCTCGACCCTGGCCTGGAAACTAGTTTCGTGCTGCTGACTCGGCCCGGGTGTGCGCCAGAATTGCGTAAAATAGCCGCGGTTCCGATGCGCGGCGGCTATCGGTCTGGTGGTTACTATGGTGGCAACCCCAATAGCGGCTACTACGGCAATTCCCAAGGTGGCTACCGGGGCGACAACAACGACGACTATGACGACGCTTATGGTAACCAGGCGCCAACCGGGCCACAGAGCCAAGGTGGATATGATAATGGCGGGTATAACAATGACAACGGCGGCTATTACCCCGGCGGGGGCGTCAGCTACAACCGGACTATGGCCCCACAAGACGTGGATGCACTAGTGCGGGCCGTAGATGCCAAATCACTTGATAGCAGCAAGCTTGGTATTGCCAAAGAGGCTTTGGGCCAGTCGGCCATTAGCGCGGCGGATTTGAAGCGCGTGTTGCAGCAACTCGACTTTGAAAGTTCCAAGGTGGAACTCGCCAAGTTCGCCCATCCGCACGTCGCCGATCCGCAGAACTTCTACCAAGTGTACGATGCTTTCAGCTTCGACTCCAGCATCCGGGACGTGCAGCAAGCCCTCGGCTCTCCAGCGCAGAGAAACTAAGCTTGGCATCATGGGAAGCAGTATGGTGAACTGCTGCTCGACTGGCAGAATCGCTGCTATTTTCTGAAAGAACGTTAAAAAGCAAAAAGGCCACTGCACGCGTGCAGTGGCCTTTTTTAGTGTCAACTAGCCCTGTGCCAGGCAGCGAGGATTTCGGCTAGCGTAGGCGGTCCATGCTGCGCACCAGCTGCTCGTCGCGACGGATGAAGCGGTTGGCTAGTAGGTTGAGCAGCAGCGCCAAGGTGGGCAGATAGAAGCCAGCCTGGTAGGAGCCGAGCATTTTTACGTTGAGGGCTTGCTCGCCGAGCGTGGAGAAGTAGAAGCCCGACCCGATGGTGCACAAGATCAGCAGCAGGTTGAGAATGCCTAACCGCAGCTGCGTGAACCGGTTGCGAAACTGGAAAATCTCGAACAGCGCCACGGCCGCCGAAGCTGCCGCGAAAGCCGCAATCAGCCATACCGGACCGGGCGGCGTGAGGCCGGTGCCGGACTTGTTGTAAGCAAAACTAGTGGCCGTCATGGTCAGCTCCTGGCCAGTGATAGGGTCGACTTTGTGCCAGAGAGGCAAGAAAATAACGGCAATCATACTCAGCGCTAGCAGGAGCAGGAATACGCTTTGGATTCTTTGTATCATCTTTGTGTTTTGTCAGTTTAGGCCGTTTGCCTTACGCAACGAGCTGGCAAAAGTAGCCAACAACGGCTGGAATAACCGCATTCACACGACAATGCCCACTGCTTATATAGTTGACGCCGTCCGGACTCCAATAGCCAAATTTGCCGGAGCCCTGAGCAGCGTCCGCCCCGACGACCTGGCCGCGCACATCCTGCGCGAGCTGCTGCGCCGCAACCCTTCTCTCGATAAAAACGCGGTGGAAGATGTCATTATTGGAGCCGCCAACCAGGCCGGCGAGGACAACCGCAACGTGGCCCGTATGGCCGCGCTGCTGGCCGGCCTGCCCATCACGGTGCCGGGCATAACCGTGAACCGGCTCTGCGCCTCCGGGCTGCAAAGCATCATGGATGCGGCCCGCGCTATCAAGGCCGGCGAAGGAGACATCTACCTGGCGGGTGGGGCCGAAAGCATGACCCGGGCGCCGTTCGTGATGGCTAAATCGGAAACCGCCTTCGGCCGCGAACTGACGGCCCACGACACCACGCTGGGCTGGCGCTTCACTAATCCGAAACTGTCGAAGATGCACCACCCGTACGCGATGGGTGAAACGGCCGAGAATGTGGCCCGCAAGTACGGCATCACGCGCACCGAGCAGGATGAGTTTGCCTTTGAATCGCAGCGGCGTTACCACCGGGCCGCTGAGAAGGGCCGGTTCCGCAAGGAAATCGTGCCGGTGTTCGTGGCCAATCCGAAAGGAGCCGCGGCCTTGTTTGATACTGATGAGCCGCCGCGCCTGAGCAGCATGGAGAAGTTAGCTACTATTCGGCCTGCCTTTCAGCCCGTAGATGGCACCGTAACGGCCGGCAACTCGGCCGGCATCAATGATGGCGCGGCTGGGGCCATTGTAGTGAGTGAGGAAGCGCTGAAACGGTACAACCTGAAGCCCCTGGCCCGGGTGGTGGCTTCGGCCGTAGCGGGTGTAGATCCGGCTTACATGGGCCTAGGGCCCGTACCCGCCACGCACAAGGTGCTGCAACGCGCCGGCCTCACGTTGCAGGATATCGGACTGATTGAGCTGAACGAAGCTTTTGCCGTGCAGAGTATTGCCTGCATCCGCGACCTGAACCTCAACCCCGACATCGTGAACGTGAATGGGGGCTCCATTGCCATCGGGCACCCGCTCGGGGCTAGCGGCTCGCGCATCACTGCCACGCTGCTCCATGAAATGCAGCGCCGCGAAAACGTGCGCTACGGTCTCGCGACGATGTGCGTAGGAGTAGGGCAGGGAGCCGCCGTGATTTACGAGCGGCTGTAATGAACGAAGGCTACTTGCGCATCTGCTTGTTGGCGGTCTAGCGCTGCTTTAGAATATGGACACCTTGTTGAGGCCGAGCCTGTTGCTGCCAGTAGAAGGTGCGCACCTGCGTCCATTTACACCCGCCGACGCGCCTGCGGTAGCCCGGCACGCCAATGACCGTAACATCTGGCTGAACCTGCGCGACCAATTTCCACACCCTTACCCGTTGGAAGAAGCTGAGTGGTATGTTCGCTTCATAGACAATGAAGGGCGCCATAACCTGCACTTATGTATTGAAGTGGACGGCGAGGCGGCCGGCAGCATCGTCGTTATTTTTCAGGATGATGTAAACCGACGCAGCGCCGAGATTGGCTATTGGTTGGGCCAAGCTTATTGGGGACGTGGCATTGTGACGGAGGCGGTAAAGACCCTTTCGAATTATGCGCTGAAACACTTTGCGCTATGCCGCCTATTCGCCTTTGTGTTCGAGTACAACCTAGCTTCCGCACGGGTACTCGAAAAAGCGGGCTATCAACTGGAAGGCCGGTTGCGCAAAAGCGTGACGAAGGACAACCAAACAGTTGACAGCCTGCTGTATGCACTGGTTAGGTGACATGCTGAATGATAAAAGTAAGAGTGGCAGCCAGCCATTCTACTTCTAGGTAAAACCCGCCGCACAAGCTGCATTTAACGCTTAAAAAAATTCGATAATCAGCTTTCCCGCAGTGCGCTACTTTCTTCATCTCGCCTACGATGGCACCCGCTACCACGGCTGGCAAGTGCAGCCCAACACGCTCACCGTGCAGCAGGAGCTGGACCGGTGCCTGACGCAGATACTACGCCAGCCGGTGTTTTCGCTGGGCAGTGGCCGCACCGATACAGGTGTGCACGCGAGCCACCAAGTAGCGCACTTCGAAGCCGAAATGCCCGAGGCGCTGGACCTGGATACGGCACTGTATCGTCTCAACCGCGCCCTGCCACCCGACATTGCAGCCTACGCCCTGCACCCCGTGCCGGAAAATGCCCACGCCCGTTTCTCGGCCGATGCCCGCACCTACGAATACTACGTGCGCCGCGTGCCCGACCCGTTCAGCGTGGGCCGTGCCTTGTACCTGGACCGGGAGCCGAACCTGGACGCCATGAACGAGGCGGCGGGCTATCTGCTTGGCTCGCGCGACTTCACGGCATTTTCCAAGGTGAAGGGCGGCGAAAACCATTATGTGTGCGTGGTGTACGAGGCCGGCTGGCACGAAATGCCTGGCGGGCTGGTATTCCGTATTCGGGCCAACCGTTTCGTGCGTGGCATGGTACGGCTGGTGGTCGGCACGTTGCTGGCGGTGGGACGAGACAAACTCACGCCCGCGCAGTTTCAAAGCATCTTGCACGCCCAGAACCGCGTCGATGCCAGCGGCGCAGCGCCGGCGCAGGGCCTCTACCTGAGCCGCGTAGAATACACGCCCGACGTAGTACCCGCCGAACTGGTGCCACCTGGTTTACCGTACTTTGTGGGCTCCACGACGTGACGCCAACCTCCCGTTTATCGCGTTGTGGCGAACTATTAGCCCGCAGCCCAAAAGTCCGGTTAAGCGAACTGGCCGGGCGCTGCGCACCACGTAAGTAGGAACCGAGTGTTACTCTTGGGCTGAACGCAACTTCGCGCCGCTACGTCCGGTTACTACATCTCAACCCACCCTGCACTTTGGACCCAACTACTGCTTCTCCCACCAAATCCGGCAACATCTTCGATTGGCAGGTGCTGCGCCGGCTGATGGTCTATGTGCGTCCGTACCGGCGCGTCTTCTGGCTGCTCGTGTTCCTAACTGTCGCTACGGCCATATTGGGCACTCTACGGCCCTTCCTCATTCAGCGCATGGTCGATGTCACGATTGAGGAAAACGACTGGGAAGGACTGAACCGCGGATTCGGCATTCTCCTGATACTGTTGGTAGCCCACGCTTTTGTGAGCTACCTGCAAACTTATTTCGGCGGCTGGCTCGGCCAGTACATCGTGCGCGACATCCGCGTTGACCTCTACAAGCACATTCTCAACCTGCGCCTCCGCTTCTTCGACCGCACTCCTATTGGGGTACTCGTGACGCGTAACATTTCTGACGTAGAAACCCTGTCGGATGTGTTCAGTGAAGGACTGGCGGCAATGATCGGCGACATTTTGCAGATCGTCTTCATCATGGCCTTTATGTTCTGGATTGACTGGCGGCTGACGCTCGTGAGTCTGTCGGTGATTCCGCCGCTGCTCTTCAGCACCTACGTGTTCAAGGAGAAGGTGAAGAAGTCGTTTCAGGAAGTGCGCACGGCGGTGGCCAACCTCAACGCCTTCGTCCAGGAGCACCTGACGGGCATGAACGTGGTGCAGATTTTTAACAACGAGCAGCGCGAATACCGCAAGTTTCAGGCCCTGAATCAGGAGCACACCCGCGCCAATATTCGGTCGGTGCTCTACTATTCGGTTTACTTCCCGGTAGCTGAAGTATTGGCCGCCGTGGGCGTAGGGCTGCTGGTGTGGTACGCCGCGCAGGGGCAGATTGAAGGCACCATTTCCAAGGGCGCGCTCATCGCCTTTATCTTGTACAATGCCTTGTTCTTCCGGCCCATTCGGCAGATTGCCGACCGTTTCAACACCTTGCAGCTGGGCCTCGTGAGCACGGAGCGCCTACTCAAATTGCTCGACAGCCAGGAGTTCGTGCCCAACAACGGCACGCTGGCCCCGGCCACCTTGCGCGGCGAAGTGGAATTTGAGAACGTGTGGTTTGCTTACAACGAGGAAGAATGGGTGCTACGCGACATCAGTTTCAGCATCCAGCCCGGCCAAACCGTGGCTTTCGTGGGCGCTACCGGCGCCGGCAAAACCAGCATCATCAACCTGCTCAGCCGCTTCTACGACATCAACCGCGGCCACATCCGCGTAGACGGCCACGACCTAGCGGAATATGACCTGAGCGTGCTGCGCCGTCACATTGGCGTGGTGCTCCAGGATGTGTTTCTCTTCGCTGGCACCATCCGCGACAATATTACGCTGGGCCACGCCGACATCACCGACGCCCAGATCTGGGAAGCAGCTGACCTCGTCGGGGCCCGCCGTTTCATCGAGCGGCTGCCGGGCGCCCTCGACTACCCCGTGATGGAACGCGGCGCCACGCTTTCCGTGGGCCAGCGCCAGCTCATCAGCTTCGTGCGCGCCATGGTGTACCAGCCCGCCATCATCATTCTAGACGAAGCCACTTCTTCCGTCGACTCCGAAACCGAGGAATTGATTCAGGAAGCCATTGAAAAGCTGATGCACGGGCGCACCTCGCTCGTCATCGCCCACCGCCTCAGCACCATCCAGAAAGCCGACCGTATCATCGTGCTCGACCGGGGCGAAATCAAGGAAGCCGGCCGCCACGAGGAATTACTGCGCCAAGGCGGCTTCTACCAGCAGCTCTACCAGATGCAGTACAAAGACGTCCTCACGTAATAAGCACGCTGCTTGTGCCGTAGCAACGAGCAGTTGCCGGCCAGTCAATCAGGCAAACACGCCACACGCTAATTACCATTCACTGCCGGGCGCTTCCGACGCGCCGCATGCTTATGAACAGAATTTTCCTGCTGCTTTCCTTATTCTTGATTGTGGCTGCTGGGGCGGCATACTACTATCTCGGCGGTTTCAAAAAGGCGGATATCACCCTCGAAACTACCAGCCAACCCATCTTCCTGGCGGGGCGCTACTTTGAAGGTCCGGGTAATAGTGAAGCCTTCGGCGACCTTACCCGTCAAGCCTATGAAATCCGAACTTCCGGTAAACTGCGCGGCACTTTCGGCAATGTCTTCTACAATGACCCCGCTTCTTCCAGCACCGCCGCCAAGGTTTTCGTGGGTCTCGTCGTTGAGGATACAGTCTCGCAGCAACTACCGGCGGGCTACCGTTACCGCACCTTTGCCGCGGGTCAGCGCGTGCTGCACGCGCGCATCGAAGCCAGCTACCTCGTCGCCCCGGACAAACTATATTCTGGTGTGAAAGACTACGCCAACCAAGAGAATCTCACGTTGCAGAATGTGTACCTGGAGAAGTTTCCTACTACCGGCCCAGTGGAGGTGTTTGCGGTAGTGAAGTAGAGGCTTCTTGTTCCGAGAAGATACTTATGCTCCATACAAACAGAGGGCTCAGACCATTGGTCTGAGCCCTCTGTTTGTGTTCAGTCAGACGCATTTTATCGTACTGACGCTAAGAGGCATCCGACATATAGTCATCGGGCTACTAGGTTCGCTATACGAGACAAGCGCTTGCTCTTGTCAGTAGAGACAGTAGTGCTCAAACGCTGTATTGAGTTTAATGGAAGAATCTTACATTAGACCTCAATAGGCCAAATTCTAATCAGTGTTGTAGGCTGATTCAGAATCAGTATTCAATCAAAAGCAACACTGCTTGCCCTACCGTAGTCATTTTCAACAAACCTTCTTCACACCCTTTGCTCCGCTATGGATAAACGCTTTACTCTCTGCTGCGGCTTGCTATTGGCTAGCCTCGGCACCCAGGCCCAAGCTCTAACCGGAACCGTCACGGTAGGCGGGGCCAGCCCAACGTATCCAACTTTGACGGCCGCCGTAACCGATCTGCAAAGCCGCGGTGTAGGAGCCGGTGGAGTGACGGTGGCGGTGCGCCCCGGCACCTACGCCGAAAGTATTGCGCTGACCACGCTCTCAGGTTCATCGGCGGCCAATCCGGTGCGGTTTGTGGGACGTGGCGGGGTGGTTACGCTCCGGCCCGTAGGCACCAGTGCCACCACCGATGCCGCCGTTACCATCACCGCTTGCGACTATATCACTCTCGACTCCCTGAATGTGGCCGACGGCGGCACTACCACGGCCAACCAAGTGGAAATTGGTTATTCCATTACGGGAACCGCCACCAAGGGTAGCACCTACGTTACGGTGAGCAACTGCTCGGTGCGTTTGGGCGGCGGAACGGCTCCCGCCGCGGCCACGAGCAGCCGGGGCGTACAAATCGTGTCGGCGGCTACTGCGGCTAGTGGGGCCAACAATTTCAACCGCATTCTAAACGTACAAGTAGACAAAACAGCCACTGCCATTCGACTAGCCGGCCGCGCCAATCTTAACGGAGAGCCTACGTTTCCCGACCGCGGTAACGAAGTGCGCGGCTGCGTGCTAGGCGGGCGCACATTTATTGGCGTTGATGGTGCCAGCGGCTCGGCAGCGGGCATTTCGGCCGCCGCGCAACGGAGCCTGCGCCTGCTCAACAACCGCATTGATAGCGTGTTGATTCGCAACTCCAACCCCATTCTCCCTACCAACGCGTCCGGCATCAGCCTCGACAACGCGAGTGGCCGCATTGAAGGCAACCGTATCGGCTACATCCGCTACGCGGGGCAGGGCAATTCCTTGGCACAAGGCATCCGCGGCAGCGTAATACTAGGCGATACGCTGAAGGTTTCCAACAATTTCATAGGAGGTATTTCCCGCGTAGATTTCACTCCCGGCGCCACCGATAATACCATCTACGCCCTCGGTATCTGGCTGTTCAAACAGACGGGTGGCGGCGGTCTTACGCAGGCTTTCCACAACAGCATTGTGTTGCCGGCGGCTCCCGCGCCAGTGGCCTATAGCTCCGCTGGCTTCTACCTGAGTGGCGGCAGCACGGGCCCATTTCCAGCCGAGCTGCGCAATAATATCATCATCAATCGGTTGAGCACCAGTGTAACTACCCAGGGCGCGTTTGCCATCGTTGATGGTAATACAGCCCGCGGCAACCTGACCAGCACCACCAACGTGCTACTTGCCCCCGGCACCAACGGGGCCATTGGGCAAACCGGCCGCGAGCTAGGCGGTACCCGTGTCACGTCCGTAACACTGGCCGAATGGCGCACGAATACCAACACCGACACCCGATCAGTGAGCAAAGCCGTGGCCTTCGTGAACGAAGCCAGCGCTGATTTGCACCTGGCCGGTGCGTCGGTCGGTGACCGGGAGCTAGCCGGCGAGCCTCTCGCTGCGGTAAGCCTCGATATTGATGGCGCGGCCCGCAGCCGCACTGCTCCCTACATCGGCGCCGATGAGGCCGGCACGCCCTTGCGCAACGCGGAGGCCAAGGCGCTGGCGCTAGGTCTGCAAGCCTATCCTAATCCTGCTTTAAGCGCGGTGAATGTGCGCTACGTGCAGCCTTTGGCCGGCCCCGTGTTCATTACGGTGATCGATGCGCTAGGCCGTTCCGTACAGCGTTTCGCTATGCTGCCGCAAGCAGCTGGCGTGCAGCAGCGCCAGCTGGATTTAACCGGCTTGACTGCTGGAGTGTACGTGGTGCACATAACGGTACCAGCCGCTGGCAAAACCTTCACTACCGCTTCCACCCGCGTAAGCATCGTGCGCTAATTCAACTCCGTGCTTAAAAGCCCAAAGGCCCGCCGAACAGTCGTTCGACGGGCCTTTGGGCTTTTGAATAGATGTCGGGGTGGCAGGATTCGAACCTACGGCCTCGTCGTCCCGAACGACGCGCGCTACCGGGCTGCGCTACACCCCGAAGGTAAATTCCCTGCGCGGCCTATGCGCAAGGCTGTATTCAATTGTTGTTGCCGAAAAAAGCCTCCGGGTGGGGTTCCCAGAGGCTTTTCGAGCAAAAACTCTTCAGTCGGAGTGGCAGGATTCGAACCTACGACCTCCAGCACCCCATGCTGGCGCGATACCAGGCTACGCTACACCCCGAGAGAATTGAGTGACAAAGGTAAACCCGAATCCTGTAGCCGCGCAACTTATACCCAAGAAAATTTCCGTTTCTCCGACCCTAACCATGCTATCAGGATACGAGCAAGGGCCTTGTTGAACGGGCAATCAGCCTTACAACCTGCCGCTTAGCGGGCGTCTCCGAAAACGAAATGCCACCTGGCTATTCGCTGAAAAAAGAAATGTGACATGACTCAACGCCACGCCACATTCCCATTTCAACTCGAACGTGAAGTTGCCTGACGCAGCTTTACCCAAAAATTTAAGGACGGCGATTCAGGGCGTTGAGGTCTTCAAATGCCTGTTTCAAACGAGCCACAAAGGTTTTTTCGCCTTCGCGCAGCCACACGCGCGGGTCGTAGTACTTCTTGTTGGGCGAATCGGCACCGCTAGGGTTACCGATTTGGCCTTGCAGGTAGGCTTCGTTCTTCACGTAGTAGTCCTTGATGCCTTCCCAGAAAGCCCATTGCAGGTCCGTGTCAATGTTCATCTTGATGGCACCGTAGCTGATAGCCTCTCGGATTTCTTCCTGGCTGGATCCTGAACCCCCGTGAAACACGAAATCGATGGGCTGCGGGCCAGTCTGGAAATGCTCCTGCACGTACTGCTGAGAGTTTTTCAGAATCTTGGGTTGCAGCTTCACGTTGCCGGGCTTGTACACGCCGTGCACGTTGCCGAACGCCGCCGCCACCGTAAAGCGTGGGCTTACCTCGCTCAGCTCTTTGTAGGCAAACGCCACTTCCGAAGGCTGCGTGTAAAGCTTGGCGCTGTCCACGTCGGAATTATCGACGCCGTCTTCCTCGCCACCAGTCACGCCCAGTTCAATTTCCAGGGTCATGCCTATTTTGCTCATGCGCTCCAAATAGCGCTTGCAAATCTCAATGTTCTCTTCAATCGGCTCCTCCGACAAGTCGAGCATGTGGGAGCTGTAGAGGGGCTGACCATACTGGGCGTAATGCTTCTCGCCGGCGGCCAGCAGACCATCAATCCAGGGCAGTAATTTCTTGGCGGCGTGGTCGGTGTGCAGGATCACGGGTACCTCGTACAGCTCGGCCATGGTGTGCACGTGTTGCGCACCAGAAATGGCGCCGGCTATGCTAGCGCGCTGGTCGGTGTTCGAAGCTGTTTTGCCTGCGAAGAACTGCGCCCCGCCATTGGAAAACTGAATGATTACTGGCGAATTGACCTCGCGGGCCGTTTCGAGCACGGCGTTTACCGTGTTGGTCCCCGTCACGTTGACGGCCGGTAGCGCGAAAGAATGCGCCTTGGCATACTGGAAAAGAGATTGAACTTCGTCGCCGTGCAGGACACCGGCACGCAGTCCGGTCAGTGATTGTGCAGCCATTGCGGAAAAGGTGAAAATGGATTTGTGAGCCGTCGAACTTACTCACTTTCTGCTTAGCGCCACCCAAAACCCGGGTGGTAGCCACTTGATCCCGCAATTTTTTGACTAAGGCGGCATCCAAACAAAAGCAAATTACGTTTACTGCTTCCCGCTAAAGCTGCTGGCTCAAACCATAAATTCCTCGCTGCTCGAATGCAATACGCAGGCCGCACGCACGTGCAGCGTGAGGTAATATGTAACTGCGAGCATAGGAAATATCGAAGAGTATATTTTTGTTTGGTATTGATAATCAAGATATTAACTTTAAATTGATAAGCCAAAGTGAATGTTGGCTATCTTTACCAAAATACCAGATTGCTCACTCTTACGTTAGGCGTGCGTATGAAATTACTACTTACCCTCGTTTGCTTGGCAGTAGCGTTAATGCTGTCCGCACCCGTTCGAGCGCAAACTAAGCCTGCTCCCAAGCCAGCCGCAAAAGCTCCTGCTGCGAAAGTTCCGGCCACGGCGGCTAAAAAACCAGTTGGCGCAAAGCCCGCAGCCCCGGCCGCGAAACCTGCTACTGCGAAGGAAACAGCTCCGGCGCCGCCTGCCCTGGTTACAGATAAAATGGTGCAGCCCGTTACCAACACTGGTCCCATTAAAGTACGGGCCGAGTCCAACCCCATCACCAAGCGCCTGACCGTGCGCACCGATGCCGCTGGCCCCACGCGGGTCGAGGTCAACGACCCTGAAGGCCGGCCGGTCATCACCCGCGACCTTATCAGCAGCAACGACGTAGCTATTCTCGACGTGAGCCAACTGCCGCCCGGCGCTTATATCGTGCAGTGCACTTCCGGCGAGCGGCGGGGCATAAAGCGCGTAATGGTTGGCCAATAAGGCAACGCTTCATCAGTTTGTAGAAAGCCCGTTTGGTGTTTGCCAACGGGCTTTTTCGTGCTTCTTGGTTAGCTTACAATCGACTAAGCAGCTGCCTATTCTTTACTTTTCAGGATGCGTATGGCTCAGCTTTCCTACTGGGAACACCAGACATTTCTGCGAGGCTTCGACGTAGTAATTATTGGAGCGGGACTAGTGGGCCTGACGGCAGCGCTGCACACGCGGCGACTCCGGCCCAAGGCGCGCGTGCTGGTGCTGGAACGAGACGTGCTACCCAACGGGGCCAGCACTAAAAACGCTGGTTTCGCCTGTTTCGGGAGTATTTCGGAGCTGCTGGAACAAGAGGCACGAGGTGGCACGGCAGCGCTTCTGCAAGTGGTACAGGCCCGTTGGGAAGGCTTGGCCGAGCTACGCAGCCTACTCGGCGATGAGGTGCTCCGCTTCGAGCCCGTGGGGGGCTACGAACTGTTCCGGCCGGAAGAAGCCGCCCTGGCTGCGCAGTGCCGTGCGGCTATTGAGTACTACAACAACTTATTAGCGCCTGTTATAGGGCGTGCGGAAATCTTTCGTGATGCCAGCCCGCAGCTACCTGCCACCGGCTTCGCGGGCGTAAACGTGATGCTCGAAAACACGGCGGAAGGTGCGTTACACACCGGCCGAATGATGGATGCCTTACTACGCCGGGTCTGGCAGGCAGGCGTCACGGTGCTACACGGTTGCGCCGCGCTGGCGCTGGAGCCAGGTGCGGCTCCAGTGCACATCCGTACGGCGCTCGGTGAAGTGGAGGCGGAGCAGGTGCTACTAGCTACCAATGCTTTCAGCCGGCAGTTCTTCCCCAATCTTGATGCGCAACCTGGCCGCGGCCAAGTGCTTGTAACGGAACCCATAGCTGACCTGCGGCTGCCCGGCACCTTTCATTACGACAAAGGCTACACCTATTTCCGGCAGATAGACGGCCGCATTCTACTTGGCGGCGGCCGGAACCTGGATTTCGAAGCCGAAGCCACCACCGAACCAGGCCTGACGCCACTGGTACAGCAGCACCTAGAGCAGTTGTTGCGTGAAGTCATTCTGCCCGGCCGCTCAGTGCATATTGACTATCGGTGGAGTGGCGTTATGGCCTTTGGCGCCGAGTTGGAGCCCATAGTGCAGCCGCTAGCGCCGGGTGTGTTCGGAGCGTTGCGCTGCAACGGCATGGGCGTGGCGCTAGGCGCGGGCGTAGGGAAGCGAGCGGCGGAAATGCTACTGGAAGGGTAGGGGCCAAGGCAGGACTGATTTTCAAGTTCGCGCTTTGGCTTTCGGGCGGTCTGGCTAGCTTTGACCACGGTTAATCTATACCAGACTCTTTTATTTATGACTCGATTTATTCGACCCACGTGGCTGCTTACGTTGCTGCTGGGGCTGTTTGTACTGCTGGATACTAGCTACAGTTTCTTGCAGCACGTGCAAGAGCCTCTCGAAGGCGACTTGGCCCGCATTGTTTTGCCTGATGACAACTACCGCCGGGTGCTAACGGACCCATTTGGCATCGGTACTTGGCGCGGCGAGCATTATGCGGCCCCGAACCGTTTTTTCGCTCACGCTACTCTATCTAGCTACTTCCTGCACGTACCCTTACTGCTACAACGATTCGCTGCCCCCATCGACAGCGTCTATCTAGCCTGCGCTTTGCTCAAAACGCTGGTGCAACTGTTGCTACTCGGTACGCTGGCCGCCTACGTAGTGGTCCCAGCGGGTGGCAACTGGCGACGCACTCTAGCGGCGCTGGCGCTGCTGGCACCACTGTTTCACGTCAGTGGCTACAGCATGCAGATAGGTTTGATTGACTGGTCTATCACCTACACCGTGTTCTACGCCTTGCCTTCAGGACTGCTGCTGCTGTTTTTTCTGCCGTTTTATCGGGCGCTATGGACGAAGCAAGCCGTGCGGTTGGGCGGGGGAAGAGGGTTGCTGCTGGTCGCATTGGCGGTGGTACTGGCATTCAATGGGCCGCTAGTACCAGGCGTAGTGCTGGTGGTGTGCACGTTGGTGATAGGTTGGGGCCTGTGGCACGGCTGGCAGCAAGCCCTAAACCAGACCGTTGCTGCTCGGGTGCGCGCTGCCCTGGCTACGCTGCCGGGTGGGGTGCTTCCGTTTTTCTTGCTGATTGGGGCCCTGTGCTTGTACTCGCTGGCCGTGGGGCGCTACAACACTGAAAACGAATGGTCGTCGCTGTCGGTAGCCGAGCGTTACCTGCGGCTGCCACAGGGCATTTATTACCAACTTACGCCCAAGCTGGGCTTGCCGCTGCTACTGGTAATGGTGTTGCTAAATCGGTACATCCTGCGCCGGTTCCGGCCGGGGCCGACAGCTGACCAACTGCTGCGAGTGCTAAACTGGATTGGCATTTTTTCGGTGGCCTATATGCTGCTCCTACCGCTGGGTGGTTACCGTAGTTATCGCCCTTATATTCTGCGCCGCGACACGGTGCAACCCATCTTGCTGATATTAATGTATTTCTACGCGGCCTCTTCGCTGTATCTGCTTCTTGTGCTGCGTGGCCGCCCTCAGCACTGGTACACATCCGCCGTGGCCTTGTTCATGGTGGGGCTAACGGTGGCCGACAAGCCCAACGGGGGTAAAAATGCCTGCGAGCGGCGCAGTCTGACGGAACTGGCAGCTTCCCCGGCGACCGTTGTACGCCTCAGCCCTGAGTGCCCCGTGCTACAATGGAACCTAGTGCGCACTCCCGAGGAGACAAAAATCAATATGGAAATGCTTGCTCACTGGCGCATCGTGTCCGACTCGCGCAAACGCTATTATCAGCCGGAGACTCCGTAGCCGCTGCCCCTACTTCCTTCTGTGCTACTATACCTCCTCGCTTTGCAGCTGCCGCTCGTAGAGCGCCCGGTACAGGCCGTCCGCGTCTTGCATCAGCGCGTCGTGGGTGCCGTGCTGTACTATTTGGCCGTCGTCGAGGACTAGGATTTCGTCGGCGAGCTTTACGGAGGATACGCGGTGCGAGATAATGAGGCTGGTGCGGTTGTGCATGATGCGCTGCAAGCTGCTCAGGATGGCGTTTTCGGTGTTGGTATCCACGGCCGAGAGCGAATCATCCAGAATCAGGATACGGGGTTCTTTTACCAGGGCCCGCGCAATGCTCACGCGCTGCTTCTGACCTCCCGACAACGTGATGCCCCGCTCGCCTACTTTGGTGTCGAAGCCTTCGGGGAAGCGGATGATGTTCTCGTACACGTTGGCGTCTTTGGCGGCTTGGAGCATGCGCTGCTCGTCGGGCTGGTCGAGGCCGAAGTTGATGTTGTTGCGGATGGTGTCGGAGAACAGGAATACGTCCTGCGGTACGTAGCCAATTTGCTCCCGCAAAGAAGTTAAAGCGAAGTCGCGCACGTCTACGTTGTCTATTTTGATGGCGCCCTCGCTCACGTCGAAAAGGCGGCACAAAAGCACCGCCACGGTGCTTTTACCGGAACCCGTGTTGCCAATGACGGCCAGGGTTTGGCCCGGCCGGATGCGGAAGCTCACGTCACGCAGGGCTTGGATGCCGGTATCGGGATAGGTGAACGAAACGTGGTCGAAGACAATGTCGCCCTGGATTTCGTGCTCTACATTTTGTTGCGAAACGATGTCCGTCTTCTGGTCCAGAAACTCATTGATGCGGGCCTGCGAAGCTTCGGCGCGTTGCACGAGGCTGCTGGTCCAGCCCAGCGCTGTAACGGGCCAAGTGAGCAGGTTCACGTAAATCAGAAACTCCGCGATGCTGCCCGTCGTGATGGTGCCGCGGATAACTTCCTGCCCGCCGAGCCACACTGTAACGATGGTGCTCAGACCCACCAGAAACAGAATCAGCGGAAAAAACAACGAATTCACGAAGTTCAGACTCAACGACTTCTGCCGGTACTCATCCGAAGCCAAGGAAAACTGCCGGTGCGAGTCCTGCTCCCGCACGAACGACTTCAGCACCCGAATGCCCGAAAAAGCTTCCTGCACGAAAGTCGTCATGGCCGCTAGAGAGCGTTGAATTTCGTCGGATTTACGTTCGATCAGGGTGTTTACGTAGAAAATGCTCACGCTCAGGACGGGCAGCGGCAGCAGCGTGTAGAGCGTCAGCCGCACATTCACCATGAGCATGAGCGGCACGATGAGCACGAACAGAATCACGAGCTGCATGAAGTACATCAGCGCCGGCCCAATGTACATGCGCACCCGCCCCACGTCCTCGGAAATGCGCGACATAAGGTCGCCGGTGCTGTGGCGGCGGTAGAACGCCAGCGGCAGCGACTGGTAGTGCTGGTAGATTTCGTTTTTCTGGTCGTTTTCTACGTGCCGGCTCATCACGATGAGCGTCTGACGCATGAAAAACAAAAACACCCCGCGCAGCAGCGCCAGCACAATGATGAGCGTACCATAGAGCAGCACATTGCGCCCAAATAGCGTGTACACGCTGCTCTGCGCCTTGGTGCCCGCAAACAAATGATAGAGGTCGATGCCCTCACTCACAAGGTCGAAGGCGTAGCGCACGATTTGGGCCGGGAAGATGGCCAGCAAGGTGCTGAGCGCCACGAATAGCACCCCGCCGAGGAAGTGCCATTTATAGCGGAAGAGGTATTTATTGGTAGCGGAAAGTGCGCGCACAGCAGCAAGAGATAATGGTTGGCTTACCTACGGCGAACTCCTCACGAAGGTAGCGCAACCGATAGCCGTAACCGGAAATTGGGTTACTTTTGCACCCGAATTGAGGGCCTACCGCGAAGTATAATTCCGCATTCATCCAACCGTTCAGCCAAGCAAAGACGTTCAATGAATGCGAAGCGCCGCTTCCCATCAGGGCCTTCAAAGATACAACACCCAACTCCGCTCTTTTTCTTTCCCCAATTCCCGCCCACCTTCTTTTTCCCACAACATGGTTGAATTCCAGGAAATGACCGACACGTCGGTCTTTGGTCAGATTGCCGAACACGAGCACGAGCAAGTAGTGTTCTGCCACGACCACGAAACGGGTCTGCGCGCCATTATTGGCATCCATAACACGGTGCTAGGCCCGGCCCTGGGCGGTACGCGCATGTGGCACTACGCTTCCGATATGGAAGCCCTGAACGACGTGCTGCGTCTCTCGCGCGGCATGACCTACAAGGCCGCCATTTCGGGCCTCAATCTGGGTGGGGGCAAGGCCGTCATCATTGGCGACGCCAAGACGATGAAGACCGAAGCGCTGCTGCGGAAGTTCGGCCGTTTCGTGAAGAACCTCAACGGCAAGTACATCACGGCCGAAGATGTGAACATGACCACCAAGGACATGGAGTACATCCGGATGGAAACCTCGCACGTGGCTGGCCTGCCCGAAAGCATGGGCGGCAGCGGCGACCCGTCGCCAGTAACCGCTTATGGCACCTACATGGGCATGAAAGCCGCCGCCAAAAAAGCCTTCGGCTCCGACTCGCTGACTGGCAAGCGCGTGGCGGTGCAGGGCGTGGGCCACGTGGGCACTTACCTACTAGAACATCTGCAAAAAGAAGGCGCTCAGTTGGTCCTGACCGACTATTACGAAGACCGGGCTCTGGAAGCGGCGGCCCGCTTCGGTGCCCGCGCCGTGGGCCTCGAAGAAATCTACGACCAGGATGTGGACATTTACTCGCCTTGCGCGCTGGGTGCCACCATCAACGACGACACCATTGCCCGCCTGCGGTGCCAAGTCATAGCCGGCTGCGCCAACAATCAACTCAAGGACGAAAACATCCACGGCCCCGCTCTCGTGGACCGCGGCATCGTGTACGCCCCAGATTTCCTCATCAACGCTGGTGGCCTCATCAACGTGTACTCGGAAGTGGTAGGAGGCAGCCGCCAGACGGCCCTCACCCAAACCGAGAAAATCTACGATTTCACCACCCAGGTGCTCAACAAGGCTGAGCAAGAGCACAGCCACCCACAAGCCGCCGCCATCCGGCAAGCCGAAGAGCGTATCGCCGCCCTCGGCAAAGTAAAATCAACTTATTAGCAGATGTGAGATAGGAGAAGTGAGAGGTGAGACTTTTCTTCACTTCAAATAATCGATACCTCATCGAACAAAGGACTCACTTCTCTTATCTCGCATCCGCCTAACATGAAACACCGGTTTAGAGAGCTTAAAGTCTGGCAGAAGGCTATGGAAATTGCGCGGCTGACATATGTAAGCTGCGCAGATTTTCCGGATGATGAGCGATTTGGGTTGATTTCACAGATGCGCCGAGCAGCGGTATCTATTCCCTCCAACGTGGCGGAAGGAGCGGGTCGGGATTCGTTTAAAGAGTTTCAGCACTTTCTTTCCATATCCAATGGTTCATCATACGAGCTAGAAACCCAATTTCTACTAGCTGAATCTTTTGGCTACATCAGCGCTTCTGTGACGGAGCAGATGTGTAGTCGCTTGGAAGAATTGCAACGGATGATTTACGGACTGAAAAAGTCTCTCAACGATCACACAACCTAATCACTTGGAATCGATAAGAGTCTCACTTCTCGCTTCTCTGTACTCACTTCTATAGAATGCTCAACCGTCGCACGCTTCGCATTAAGGTCATGCAGGCCCTGTACGCCTACCATCAGGCAGAAGGGTCTGATTTCTTGTTGGCTAATGACCGGATTGCGGATGCCTTCGCGCCCGATCTTTCCTCGCCCGAACCCCAGGACCGCCGTAAGCTGCAGGGCCAGCGCAAACTAGCCGAAGTCGTCTTCAAGGACTGGCACAAGACTGGCGAGGAGCCGGAAAAAGGCGACGATGCGGACGTGTTCGACGTCGTGCAGGACGCCATCAAGTACTACCAGAAAGCTGTGGCGAAGGATGCTACGTTTTACGGGGGGCAGATGGTGCACGCGGCCGAGAGCATTCACGATCAGTACATCCATCTGCTCAATATCCCGGAGGCGCTGCTGCAAGTGCTGGAAGAGGAGAAGGCCCGCGCCGCCCGCAAGCACCTGGCCAGCGCCGAGCCACAGCTCGATACCACGCGCCTGGAACAAAACCCGGTCATACAGAAGCTCATCAGCAATGCGCAGTTGCAGGCCCTCACCATTCGCCGGTCGCAGCAGTGGCATGGCGAGGAGGAGATGGAAGCTTTGCGAAGCGCGTGGCGCAACGAGATGAAGCAGGACCCGGAATTGCTGAGCTACTTGGCGGCTCCCGCGGGCAATTACGTCGAGGAGCAGGAAATGCTCAAGCATCTGTACAAGACGTACGTTTTCAAAGGCGAAAGCCTGCCCCGCCAGATAGAAGAAGACGATTTGAACTGGGAAGAAAACCGCCCCATCGTCAAGAATTTGGTGGTGAAGACGGTGAAGATGCTTGACGAAGCGGCCGACGAAAACCTGGAGCTGATGTCGTTGTCGGCGAACTGGGCCGACGATAAGGAGTTTGCCGAGAGCCTCTACAAGCAGACCCTGGCCGACGACGAGAAATACGAGAAACTCATTGCCGAATCGGTGCAGAACTGGGACGTGGAGCGCGTGGCGCTTACCGACAAGATTCTGCTGAAAATGGCGCTTTGCGAGATGCACTTGTTTCGGGGCATTCCCGTGAAAGTGACCATCAACGAGTACATCGAAATCAGCAAAATCTACAGCACGCCCAAGAGCAAGCAGTTTGTGAACGGGATTCTGGATAAATTGGCGCAGGATCTGACGGCCAGCGGCGCCATCCGCAAATCGGGCCGGGGCCTGCTCGACAATCAGTAGCGCGTACTAGGTAGTAGGATGCTGACAGATGAATGGCTGTTCGTTCTGCTTGGTGTCACCTCCACCGTAATTTCTTCGTACTTGCATGTGTTTTGGGTTTTCTAATACCTAATCTCACTACTTACTTCCAACCAATGGGTAGCAAAACCACTACCGGTATTCTGTGCTTCGCGGGCGGTGCCCTCGCCGGGGCTGCCGTCGGACTTCTGTACGCGCCCGAAAAGGGCCGCGAGACTCGTAGCTGGCTGAGCTACAAGCTGGAAAAATACCGCGAAACGCTGGCCGAACTCACCGAAAACCTGGTGACGAGCCGCGCCGACGCCGGCCCTAGCTCGGCTAAGAGCGAAGGCCAGCGCGTGATTCAGGACGCTAAAAGCAAAGCCGAGCAACTGCTCGGGGACGTAGACCAGCTCATCAGCCAGATCAACTCCCGCAAGAGTATTTGATTTTTTGATGTGCTGATTTTTTGATGTGCTGATGTGCTGATGGACAGGAAACTGCCGCCAGCGCATCAGCACATTTTCATTTTCAGCACCGGCTATAACCGGGTACCTTTGCCGAAGACGGCCTTCTTCGTACTGGCCCCGCCAACAGGCAAAGGCCGCCGCGGTGGCAACCCGCAAAAATCAGCACATCAGCACATCATTCCATTAGCAAATCAACGAAATGCACCTCATCACTCTCATTCCCGGCGACGGCATCGGCCCGGAAATTACAAAAGCTGTAACCGATATTTTCGCGGCCGCGCAGGTGCCCGTGGAGTGGGAAGAACAGAACGCCGGCCAAACCACCTTCGACCAGTCGGGCGAGCTGATTCCGCAAGCCTTGCTTACGTCGCTGGAGAAAAATCGCGTGGCTCTGAAAGGCCCCATCACGACGCCCGTGGGCAAAGGCTTCCGCAGCATCAACGTGACCTTGCGCCAGAAGTACGACCTCTACCAGAACGTGCGTCCGTCGAAAACCACGGAAGGCATCGTGACGCGCTACACAGGCATTGATCTGGTGCTGTTCCGGGAAAACACTGAGGGCCTGTACTCGGGGCTGGAGGTGTACGATGAGCGCCTCGGCATCGCCGACTCCTTCAACCGCATCACCAAGGAAGGCTCGCGTAAGATCTGCCGCGCCGCCTTCGCCTACGCCGACCGCCACGGCCGTAAAAAGGTGACGCTGGCTCACAAAGCCAACATCCTGAAAATGGCTGGTACGCTCATGCTCAACGCCTGCAAAGAAGCCAGCAACGAGTTTCCGCACATCGTGTTCGAAGACAAGATCATCGACAACATGTGCATGCAGCTTGTCAATAAGCCCGAGCAGTTCGATGTGGTAGTGACCACCAACTTGTTTGGCGACATTCTTTCGGACCTCTGCGCTGGCCTCGTGGGCGGCCTGGGCGTAGTAGCTGGCGCCAACATCGGCGACGATATGGCCATTTTCGAAGCCGTGCACGGCTCGGCACCCGATATTGCCGGCCAGGGCAAGGCCAATCCCACGGCGCTGCTCCGCTCGGCCCTTATGATGCTGCACCACCTCGGCGAGCACACTTACGCCGACACCATCGAAAAAGCGCTGGAAGCCACGCTCAAAAACAAAGAACAATGCACCGGCGATTTGGGCGGCAAAGCTTCCACGAGCGAATTTGCCCAGGCTGTCATCAATAATCTGCACGTAGCGGCCTAAGCTTCAGCCCGAGCCGAGAACCAGTCCAGGTCTGGAGCGGTTTTCGGTTCGGGCTGAATCCTCAGCAATACTTCCTTATTCCTTTCGCATGAAACGCACTCTTTTTCCTTCCTTCCTGCTCGCTGGCGCGCTGCTGGCGGGAGCATGCAGCAACGATAAAACGGCCGAAGTAGGTGCCGAAGGCATGAACGCCGCCGCCACCGAAGCCGCCGCCAACCCCACCGTCGACAACCCCAACGTGACCTCGGAGACGGAAGTACCGAATCCCGACGCGCCGGTGATGGCCTTCGCGGAATCGGAGCATGACTTCGGCGACATCAAGCCGGGCTCCGTGGTAAAGCACACGTTCAACTTCACGAACACCGGCAAAACGCCGCTGCTCATCGAAAACGCGCAGGCTTCGTGCGGCTGCACCACGCCCAACTGGACCAAGGAGCCCATCAAGCCCGGCGAGAAAGGCACCATCGACGTGCAATTCGACAGCCACGGCAAATCGGGCATCCAGAACAAGCAGGTGTCGGTGCGAGCGAATACCTCGCCTAGCATCACCCAGATTTCCATCAAGGCCAACATCCTGCCCGACGGCGCGCAGGGCCCAGTGGCGCAGTAGCGTTATTAAGTGAGTTGGTGATTAGGGTACGCCCTGTGTCCGCGTTGCCCCGCACCTACTCACCTAATCCCTTAATCCCCCTTTCTATGTTCCTCACGCTCCTTCTGCAAGCCCGGCCCGCCGGCGAGAGTTTTGTATCGTACCTGTTTCCGGTGGCCATTGCGGTGGTGCTGTACTTCTTCATGATTCGGCCCCAGCAGCGCAAAGCCGCCGAAGCCAAGAAGTTCCGCGAGTCCATCGTTAAAGGCTCTACGGTGGTCACGATTGGGGGCCTGCACGGTAAGGTGGTGGATACCAGCGAGGAATCGGTTATCATTGAAGTAGATCGGGGCACCAAGCTGAAATTCGACCGTTCCGCCATTGCCCGCGAAGTGAAACCCGCTAGTGCTCAATGAAGAATTAAGAACGGGGAATGAAGAATGCTTGGTCGAAGCCTGAGAACAGCTTGACGAATAATTCCTCATTCCTCATTCTCCATTGCTAATTCTTTCCCAATGCCGCTTGCTCGTTCTGCCCGGTTGCTGCGCTGGTTCGTCAGCCCGTTCTACGGGCAGGAGCGCAGTTATTGGCGGGCCGTAACGGCGTGTTTTTTGGCTGCTAGCACCTTCTGGCTGCTGAACGCCCTCAATAAAACTTACACCACCCGCATCACCTACCCCATAGCCTGGCGCTACAACGCCAACCGCTATATCCCGGTGCAGCCGCTGCCCACGGAAGTAACCGTGAACGTAACGAGCCGCGGCTGGAAGCTGCTCCGCAAGCAGTTGATGCTGGACGTGAAGCCCGCGGAAATAACGCTCTACGGCCTGCCCAACACGCGCTACGTAACGGGAATGGCCGTGCGTTCGGCGCTGCAAACGGCCATGGAGGGCTTGCAGTTCAACTACCTGATTTCGGATACGCTCTGGGTGTCATTCGACCGGTTGGTGAGTCGTCGTTTGCCGTTGGCCCTGAGTCCTGCCGCCGACGGCTCGGCTCTGCCTTTCGCCGCGCGCTTTGCGCCGCCTTCGGTGGTGTTTAAAGGGCCGGCGCGCCAAGTGGAGGCACTAGCTAGCCCATATCCGGTGCATTTACCCCAAGCCCCGGCCAGCAGCAGCAAAGGCGACTTGAAAGTGCCCGTTATGAGCGTGCCCATTGGCGGTCCTAATCTGGTGGCTACCAATGTGCAAGAGGTGGTAGTTAGTCTACAAACCCGTCCGCTGGTAAGCATTCCGGTGGCTGTGGTGCCGGAACTGACTGGCTTCCCGCCGGGCCACAGCTACAGCCTGCGGCCCGCCACCGTGCGGGTGCAGCTACAATGCTTCCCCGAAGACACGGCCAGTCTAGACCAAACTCAGGTGCGCGTACAGCTACACTACGGCCAAGCTTTTGGCGCCGACTCTATCCTGCGTCCGGTGGTCACCCAGGTGCCGCGCGTAGTCCGTGGCCACCGCGTTGTTACCCGCTCCGTGCGTGTTTCTTCGGAGTGAGTTTCATAGGAACGGTCTTATGTTGAACAGCTACTTTATCTGTCCACAGACCCTAATACAAACGTGACTACGCCAACGAGACAATTAACTCTGGAAAAAGCATGCTGAGCATTGGAATTACGGGCGGCATTGGCTCGGGAAAAAGCGTGGTATGCCGGTTGTTTCAGGTGCTGGGTGTGCCGGTATATGACTCTGATTTTCGAGCGAAGTGGGTGATGGTGAATGACCCACAACTGCGCGACGAGCTGCGGGCCGCCTTCGGCCCAGAAACCTTCGATGCCGCGGGCCAAATCAACCGCAGCCATATAACCCGCGTAGCCTTCGCGGCTCCCGAAAACCTGGCCCGTTTGAACGGACTAGTGCATCCGGCCGTGGGCCGCGACTTCGCGGAGTGGGTGGCATTGCGAGCCGCCGAAGGCCACCGCTACATCCTAAAAGAAGCCGCATTGCTTTACGAGTCGGGCGCCTACCGCCAGCTCGACCAAATCATAACGGTTTTCGCGCCCCTTGAAATCCGCCAGGCCCGCGTACTGCGCCGCGACCCGCACCGCACCCTCGACGACGTGCTAGCCATCATCGGTAAGCAGATGAGCGAAGAGGAAAAGATGCAGCGCGCCGAACACCTCATTCGCAACGACGACCAACATTTGCTGATTCCGCAGGTATTGAAGCTGCATGAGCAGTTCACACGGTAAGCCTGTTGTCATTGCGAGGCGTAGCCGTGGCAATCCTTCCTCTCAGTGTGCAGGAGCTTTACTTGTAAGACAAGCGTGCTCGCAATTGATTGCCACACAAACAACAGAATACTTGTCGCTTCAGGGGGCTTGGTGCAGGTAGAGGAAGGATTGCTTCGCTCTGCTCGCAATGACAGGGCACACTCCTCGCCGGGCAGCTGACTTTTACTACCGAATAATGGGGCTGCGCTCGAAGGGGCGGGTTCGGTCGAAGAGGTAGCGGTAGGTGACGTGCGTTTTGTAGATGCGGGCCCCGATGGAGCGCGTGATGGCTAGCATCCGCGGGTTGAAGTCGCCGATCCAGTTCATCTCGATATCGGTGTAGCCGGCGCGCATGAACTGAGCACGGGCGTGCACCATCAGGGCGCTTTCCACGCCCTTGCCCTGCCACTCCGGCACCACCCCGAAAATGACGCCGAACAGCTTCTTGTCGGGGCGTTGCTCGTAGCGGCGCTTGTGCCAGAGAAAGCGCAGCTTGTTCCACAGATTGAGGTTATGGCCGACGTGCTTGAAAATCTGGTTCAGCTCGGGTAGGCTCACGAAAAAGGCCACGGGCTCGTCGTTGTGGTACGCGAACCACAGCAGCCGCTCATCCAAGACCGGCTTCATCTTGCGCACCAACTCCCGGGCCTTCTCCAACGACATAGCCGCTACGCCGCTGTGGTTGGCCCAAGCCAGATTATAGACGTGGTGAAAGTCAAGGGCCAACTTTTCCGGGTCGCGCTTGCTGGCGTGCCGAAACTGAAACGTGGGGTACTGCTCGGCGTAGCGCACGGCCGCGGTGGAGAAGGTGGTGTGCAACGGCATAGCCACCTCGCGGTAGCAGGTATACTGCTTGAAATAAACCGCGAAGCCGTAGTTCTCAAACAGCTGCTGATAATACGGCGGGTGGTAAAACATGCCGTAGTTGGGCTCGGTGAACCCCGAAACCAGCAAGCCCCAATACCGGTCCCGCTCCCCAAAGTTGATGGGCCCATCCATGGCTTCCATGCCGCGGGCCGCCAGCCAAGTACGGCAGGCATCGAACAGCGTATTGGCCGCTGCTTGGTCGTCGATGCACTCGAAGAAGCCCATGCCGCCCGTTGGTAAAGTGGCGTCGGTGTGGGCGGTGGCTCCGTTGATGAAGGCTGCCACTCGGCCAATTACTTCGCCCGCCTCATTCGTCAGCACCCAGCGGATAGCTTCGCCGTGCGCGAAGTTGGGATTGCGCTTGAGGTCGAAAACGGCTTCTATCTCGTGGTCGAGTGGCGAAATCCAGTTGGGGTGCTGCTGGTAAAGGCGCGGGGCCAAATCGCGAAACTGGCGGGCCAACGAGGCATCAGTAACTTCAAGCAGCATCAACACAGCAGAGAAAAGGCGAAACAGACGATGCGGGCCTCAAGCCCCGCGGGCAAAAGTAGCACCCGAAACTGGTATGCGGCCGCCTACCACCGGCTGCTAAAGTTGCGGAAAACAAAAAAGGACAGTCGATTTCGACTGTCCTTTTAGTGGTGGGAGATACTGGGTTCGAACCAGTGACCCTCTGCTTGTAAGGCAGATGCTCTGAACCAGCTGAGCTAATCTCCCGAGGGGTAAGGCAATAAAAGTGGGAGATACTGGGTTCGAACCAGTGACCCTCTGCTTGTAAGGCAGATGCTCTGAACCAGCTGAGCTAATCTCCCAAGGGCAATTCCCGTTTGGGATGGCAAATATGGCAGGTCGTTTCCGAAAACGCAACTCTTTGTGCGAACTTTAGGACGCGAAATCATGAAAAAGGAGTAGGCACACGAAGTCAACTCTTTTAAGGTCAGAAATTTTCGAGCGTGAGAAAGCTGCGGCGAGTGGTGCTTTTTTTCCTGGCGGGACTGTTGCTGCTGCTGGCCGCAGCCATTGGCGGGGTGTGGCTGGGGCAAGACCACATCATTGCGTTGTTTGTAAGCGAGGCCAACCGCTACCTCGTTACGCCCGTGAAAGTAGGCCGCATGGAGGTGTCGTTGCTCGACCAGTTTCCGCGCGTTTCCATCACCCTGCACGAGCTACGCGTAAACGGGTCCTTAGCCCAAGATACCGTGCCACTGGCCCGGGCCCGCCGCCTCTACTGCGCCTTCGACGCCTGGGACATGCTACGCGGTCACTACCGCATTCGGGCCGTAACGCTGGCTGATGCCCGCGTGCGCGTGAGTCGCGACCTGCGCGGCCAGCCCAACTACGACGTTCTGCGCTTGGACACCGCCGCCGCTCCCTCCGACCAGCCTTTCGCTTTTGCCCTCGAAAACATCCGGCTGGAGCGCGTGGCTACAGTCTACGAAGATCAGCCGCGGCGGCAGCGCTTCACCGTGCAAGTACACGACGTGCGCGCGCAGCTCGATATAAACGACATGCTGGTGGGCATCGTGGCGCGGGGCACGACGCAGGTGGAATCTTTACAGCTTGGTTCTGATGCCTACTTCCGCAACAAGGCCCTGGCCCTAGACACTCGCTTGCAAGTGGACCGAGCCGCCAAGCTCGTCACCATCGAACCTTCGGAGTTAAAGGCGGGCGCAGCGGCCTACAGCGTGGCTGGGCGCGTCAGCTACCGGCAGGCTACGAACCTGGACTTACGCTTTTCGGGGCGCGACACGGATTTGCAGTCGGTAGTGGCGCTGCTGCCGGCCCGAATGGAGCGCCGCCTGAGCACCTACCGCAGCAGGGGCGAGGTATATTTTGGCGGCACCGTGCGTGGCACCTTAGCCGCCAAGGCAAATCCGCGGGTGGAAATGCAGTTCGGCTGCCGTGATGCGGCGTTGTATCACCCAGAGTTTCGGCAGGGAGTGGAACACGTGTTCTTGACGGGCACTTTCAGCAACGGAGCGGCGCGTGCGGCTTCCACCGCAGTGCTGAGCCTGCGCGATGTGCGCGGTACGTTGCAAGGCCGGCCGTTTAGCGGTACGCTGCGTTATGAAAACTTTCAGGACCCCAGCGCCCAGCTCGACCTGCGCGCCGACCTCGACGTGGCACAAGCTCTGCGGTTCTACCCGTTGGCGGCGGTGCGTAGCGGCAGTGGCACGGCGCAGGTCAAGCTACAGTTTGCCGGCAACCTGCGGCAGTTTCGGGCTCAGCCAGCTACGCCCGCTGTTCGCTCTGGTGGCGAGCTAACACTTCGCAACGTGCAGCTGCGACTGCGCGACTTCAGCCAGCCTTTCATCGGCTTGCAGGGTAGCTTCCTGCTGCGCGGCAACGATGTGGCCATCACCAATTTCACTGGACGAGTGGGCAGCTCTGACTTTCGCTTGAATGGCTTCTTTAAAAACGCGCTGGGCTGGCTGTTGCTGCCTCGCCAGCAGCTGTTGGTTGAAGCCGACCTTGATTCCCGTCTGCTCGACTTCAACCAGTTGCTGCGCCTGCGCCAGTCCGCGCAACCAGCTGCGACTCCTGGGTCTGTTTCAGCTTCCGCTGGTGGAAATGGCTATGAGTTTCGGCTTTCGCCGCAGCTGGCGCTGGATGTGCGAGCCCAGGTGCAGCGAGTACGGTTCCGGCGGTTTCGGGGCCAGGATTTGCGCGGTACTATTCGGCTGCAAAAGCAGGTGCTCAGCGCGCCTTCGCTCACGATGGCCGCGGCCGGTGGACGAGCCAGCTTCCGCGGCACGCTCGATGCCCGGCAGCCGCAATTGCTGCGCCTAAGCTCCACCATCAGCTGCCAACAGCTACCGCTCGACAGCCTGTTTTACGCCTTCGAAGATTTTGGCCAGCAGTTTATTACGGCCCGACATCTGCGCGGGGCGCTTACTGCCACGGCGGAGTCGGACTTGTACTTCGACCGGGCGCTGCGGCCGCTCACGGATAAGATGGAGGCGGAGGTGAACGTGACGGTACGCAACGGTGAGCTGAACAATTTTGCGCCGCTGCAAAAGCTCTCAATGATAGCGGGACGCGAGAGACTGCGGCATTTGCGTTTCGCGCAGCTCACTACGCCGGTCTACATTCAGAGCCGCACCGTGTACTTGCCGGAGATGGAAATTCGCTCCAATGTGCGGGCCGCCTCGCTCATCCGTGTCACTGGCACCCACACCTTCGATCAGCAGATGGACTATCATCTTAGCATCCCAATTTTGCCGGGCCTGCTCCAACGTACCGTGGGTATAACCGGCCCTAGTCTGCTGCTAGCTATTCAAGGCGACGAAGACAATTTCCGGGTGAGCTACGACCGGAGCCGCGCCCAGGGGGCCAGGCCGGCCGCCGGTGCTCCGAGCCAAGTTGCGGAACGCCGGAAAAGCGCGCTTGGAGAACTGCTCAGCCCATCTGCTCCCGCAGCGAACGAGCCGCCACCGGCTCCACGCAAAGCCTTTGAGCTCAAGAAACCGGAGAAGAGACCAGCGCAGCCCCAGACGGGAGAGTATTTCGATTTCTAGGATAGAGATGGAGAAGTGTGACAGGTATGTATCTTTTAGGATGTATAAACGTGGCATGGAAGGTTACTTTGAGCCCAGTGCTTAAACACAAAAAGCCTTTTTGAGCGGCCAAGAGCGGAATCAACCTAATCGGCTGACGTGCGTTAAGAGAGCAGCTAATTATCTGCTCACCCACCAAACGCACCCTTCGATGAACGATTCGCAACTCCTGGAAAATTACTCCGATCAAGAAAAAGCCGCCTACCTCAGCGTCATTGCCAGCCTGGCTTCTGCTGACCGAGAAGCTTCCGCCGCCGAAGTGGAATTCCTGCAACAGTTGGCGCACCAAGCCGGCTTATCGGGCGGGGCTACGCAGCAAGTATTGGCCGCCGCGAAAGACTCCACCAATGAGAGTATCAAAGGCAACCTCGATGCTCTACGCAGCAGTGACTTGCGCTTCTCGCTCGTCACGGACCTCATTAGCTTCGCCCGGGCCGATGGTGCTTATGCCAACGACGAAGAGGCGATGATAAATAAGATTGCCGATTACCTGGGCATTACTCCCCAGCAAACCCAAACCCTGAACCAAGTGGTAGACGAAGCGGCGCACGTGCCGCACGATGCCAACGACCCATCCAAACAAGGCTTTTTCAGTGGCGTCACGAACAAGCTGGAAAACGTGGGCATCCCGAAGGGCGCCCTAATGGCCGGCTTGCTGGGCGTAGTAGCGCCCATGGTGCTGTCGAGGGTGATGGGTGGCCGTGGCCAGAGCGGCAGCGGTATGCTCGGCGGCCTCACGGGCGGCGGAACCATGGGCGGCCTGATGAGCGGTGCCATGGGTGGCGGCTCGATGGGCGGTCTGCTCGGCGGCTTGCTTGGCGGTGGTTTGCTTAGCGGCGTGCTCGGTGGGGGCTCGGCGGGCGGCGCACAAGGCTCCTACGGCAACCTACCGCAGCAAGGCACGCACGTAGGCAGCGGTGGGTTGGGTTCTTTGATGTCAATTCTAGGCGGCCTGGGCGGGCGGCCTGGCTCCCAGCCACGTAGTGCGGGCGGCAGCGGCTTAGGCGGCTTGCTCGGCGGCGGTGGAAGCATGGGTGGTTTGCTCGGTGGGCTGTTCGGCGGCCGGTAAAACTGGCCACTTCACCAACGAAAAAGGCGGGCTGCATCCTAATAGATGCAGCCCGCCTTTTTCTATTAGGAAGCTAAGCAGTGGGCCAGCAGCAAATGCACCTGTTCTTGCCTAACGATGCTGAAACACTTGCGTCTGTCTTACTTCCCCTATCCTAAAATCTCCTGTCTCACTAGCTAAACTATAGCCGTTGATACAGGATTGAGGCCGTCAAGCGGGCCGCCGCTGGTGAGCTGCACGATGGTGTTGCCGGTGCTGGCGAAGACGGCCCCCGCCTGCTCTACCACTTCCACTAAACGGTAGTTTAGATCTTCTTTCACTTGCAGATACTCGTCGTAGCTGGTGGTTTCTACGAAATACTGCACGGTTACTTCCTTGGCCGCTGGCGTGAGGGCCGAAAACTGAATCTGCACCTCCTCGGTCACGAGCGGATGTTCTAGAGCAACGCGCTTGCCTTCTTCCACGATGCGGTGCAGCTGCTGGCTGGTAGTGCTATGGCTCAGGGCCAAAGTGAAGCCCACCCGGCGAGCCGTGCGTAGCGAAAGATTGTCCAAGGGCTTATCAATCATGGCTTTATTGGGCACGGTCACGTAACTTTTCTCGGCCGTGCGTAGCCGAGTGCTGCGAAACCCAACCTTCTCCACGGTGCCAGTTACCGCCCCCACCGACACCAAATCGCCGACGGCAAAGGGACGGTCCAGGAAGATGGTGAATGAGGCAATGAGGTTTTCGAGGCTCTCTTTGGCGGCAAAAGCTACAGCCAAACCGCCGATGCCCAGGCCTCCGATAAGCGCCGTTACGTTTACGCCAAACACGCGGCTGAGCATTACCAGGAAGGTCATGGTCAGGACCAGCACTTTGAACAAGTCCGTGGCGAAAGGAATGAGCTGGTCGCTGAAGCGCGATGTTTGGGCCTCGGCGCGGCGGCGGAGCACTAGGGCCGCAAAATCTACCATGCGCAGCCCAATCCAGCCAATGCCCATGATGAGCCCCATCTGAAAAAGTCGGAACAGGGCCACTTTGGGCCAGGGCTCGTTGCGCGTGAGCTCGGAACTGTGCACCGGGTAGTCGAGGACCTGAAACGCCAGGTAGACTGTCACGAAGAACACCACCAACGACACGGGCTGGATCAGCAGGGCCTGAAACTGCGTCTCGCTCACGCCCTCGGTCTGCTTGCGGATAAAGCGAAACACCAGCCGCGAGAGAAGCTTGGAAAGCAGCGTCTTGAAAACGTAGCCAAACAGTAAGATGCCCAGGCAAGTCAGGTACGCAACAACCTCGTTGCCCAGAAAACGGTAGTGCAGCAATTCTTGAAAATTCATAGCCCGCGCCTCTTTCCTATATTATACCAGCTGCCGTAGTGCCATCTCAAACGACTTTTGCGCCACGCCAGTCGTTGCGTCGCCCTGAAGGCGGGTGCGCTCCAGCGCCCGGCGAATGATGCGCGACGTGTCGCCGAAAATGGCTTGATCGGTGATTTCGGCGTTGGTTTCCATGAGGTAGGCAAACACGCGCGCCATCCCGCAGTTCGCAATGAAATCGGGAATGACGGAAGTGTGCTGGTCGGCAAACTCGCCGGTGGGCCCGAAGAAGATTTCGGGGTCCTGAAACGGCACGTTGGCCCCGCACGAAATAACTTCCAAGCCGCCCGCAATCAGCTGTTCTACCTGCGCGCGAGTAACTAGGCGGGAAGCCGCCGCAGGAATAAATATTTCCGCCCCCGACGACCAAATACGCTCGTTAACCTCCTCGAAAGAGAGCAAGTTGTCAGCCGTGAGAGCATTGCCTTCGCGCCGCAGAAACAGCTCCCGGATTTCTTCCAACGTGAAGCCATCGGTATTAAGCAGCCCACCGGCCCGGTCGATGATGCCGGTGATACGGGCGCCCTGGGTAGCCAGATAGTAAGCTGCGGCAGCGCCCACGTTGCCCCAACCTTGAATAATGGCCCGTTTGCCAGCCACGTTGCGGTTGCCCCACAGCTCGTAATAATGGCGCACGGCTTCGGCCACGCCGTAGCCCGTAATCAGGTCCGCCACGGTGTATTTGCGCCGCAGATCGGGCGTGAAGGTGGCGTCTTCCAGAACTTTCACCACACCTTGGCGCAGCTGGCCGAGCTTCTGAATCTTCTGCGGCTCGGTGGCCCGGTAGTGCCCGTTCACGATGCCTTCCTGCGGATGCCACAGCCCATAATCTTCCGTAATCGGAATTACGTCGTGGATTTCGTCCACGTTCAGGTCGCCGCCGGTGCCGTAGTAGTTTTTGAGCAGCGGAATCACGGCGCGGTACCAGCGTTCCAGCACGCCGCGCTTGCGCGGATCCTGCGGATCAAAATTAATCCCTGACTTAGCGCCCCCGATAGCGGGCCCCGAAACCGTGAATTTCACCTCCATCGTCTTGGCCAGACTCTCAACCTCGCGCTTGTCGAGGCCCTTGCGCATGCGGGTGCCACCGCCGGCCGCGCCGCCCCGCAAGGAGTTAATGACCACCCACCCTTCAGCTTCGGTTTCGGCGTCTTTCCACTCAAAAACAATTTCCGGACGCTTATTCTCAAACTTGGCCAGCAGGTCTTTCATCGAAACAAAAAGAGGAGGGAGTGAAAAGGGAAACAGGATATTTTCTGGCCAAAGGTAAGCAGCCCTACACAAGCATCTGGGTCATTTCTTCGTTAGGGCATTAAATTGGGCCTTCCGACGTTAAGGAAATAGCCAAAATTTTTTACCCTTCAATTTGGCAGATAGGAACTCTTTAAGTCAGAAATATCGTAGTAGGCATATTCCTGACTTAAAACGCCAGCTTTTCCACCCCTAGCCACCGCTGTACATCATATGAAACCTTTGCTTTCGCGCGTAGAATCCAAAAAAGTAGACAAGGCCGCTGCAATGCTCAAGGTCTTGGCGCACCCTAAGCGTCTCGCCATTGTAGACCTGCTCGGCAAAGAGGATAAAATGACCGTAACGGAAATTTACCGTTCGCTCGATTTGCCTCAGGCTATCGCCTCGCAACACCTGATCACCCTGAAAGACCGCGGCATTCTGTCGTCGTTCAAAGTGGGTACCAAAATCTACTACTCGCTGTCCATCCCCAAGCTGCTCGACGTCATCGACTCGCTGGAGGAGTGCTGCGACACTATGTAATTCAGGTTTCGGCCTGTGTTCCAAACTAAAAAAGACCGTCACCGACGGTCTTTTTTAGTTTGTGAGGGAGTGTCATTGCGAGCAGCGCGAAGCAATCCTTCCTCTCCATGCACAAAACCTACTGATGCAAAAAGCCCTTGACGTCAAGGGCTTGTCTGTGTAGGAAACGGGTCTTAGAAAGAGGAAGGATTGCTTCGCGCTGCTCGCAATGACAACGCACTCGCAAAAGATTATACGGTTGTCGGCTGGTTCTCCAGGTCGAACAAATCCGTTAGCACGTCGATGAGCTGGTCGGCTTCTCCGCGTTTGCAGGCGGCTTTGAGTTGCAGCACGGGCTGCTTCAGGATCTTCTGCATCAAGGACTTCGTGACTTCGTCCATGCGGCGAGCTTCCTCGGGGCTCATCTTCTTCTGGAAGCGGCCCATTTCCTCCTGCCGAATTTGCTCCAGCGCGTTCTTCAGCTTCTGAATAGTCGGCGATACCAGCATTTCCTTGGCCCAGTCGTTGAGACCAGCAATGCTTTCGGCAATGATGGCGCGCACGTGCGGCACGGCAGCTAAGCGGCGAGCCAAGGCAGCGGAGGCTTTGCTTTGAATAGCGTCGATGTTGTAGACGAGCACGCCGGGTACATTTTCCACGTCGGCCTCAATGCTGCGCGGCACCGAGAGGTCGATGAAGAACTTATAGCTTAACACGTCCAAGTGCTCCACCATTTCGCGGGTGAAGAAAGGAGTGCCAGCCGCAATGGAGGATACCACCACATCGGCTTCTTTCAGGCCTTGCACCAGATTCTCGAAATCAAGCACCTTCAGGCCGCACTCGGCGGCTAGCGTTTCGGCTTTGGAGCGGGTGCGGTTGCAGATCGTAACGTCCGTAAACAACTTACTGTCGCCGAAGTGGCGGCACACGTCAGCCCCAATTTCGCCGAGGCCAACTACTAGCACGCGCGGGTTGGCCACATCGGCGGTTAGCTCTTCAACCAGTTCCAGGGCGGCGTAAGACGTAGACGCGGCGCCGTCGCGGAAGCTAGTTTCCTGCTGTACGCGCTTGTTGGTGAAGAATACGGTATGCAGCAGGCGGTGCAGGAAAGGTCCAGCGGCGTCCTCATCGGCGGCCCACTGGTACGCCTGCTTCACTTGGTTGCTGATTTGCAAGTCGCCGACTACCTGCGCGTCAAGGCCCATGGCCACCTCGAACAGGTGATGCACGGTCACGTTGGTGTCAGTCAGAATATCAAAGTACGGAACGTAGGTGCGGGCATCGGGCAAGCCTTTGAGCTGGCCTAGGGCGTCAATAATGGCAGCGCTGTAGTCGAGGTCGGCGGCGTAGTAAACTTCCGTGCGGTTACAAGTGCTCAGCACGAGCAGGTCCGTAAGGTCCAGCTCGTGGTGCAGCGTGTGCAGGAAGCGGCGGCAGGCAGCCTCGTCCAGCGCAATCAACTCCCGGATTTCCAGGGGCGCTTTCTTGAACGAGAGGCTGACAGCCTTAAAGGGATGAGGCATAGCGAACGGCTACTGCAATTGTAGAGGGCAAAATTAGGGCACAAATCGGTACTGTAAAAACAGCCAGCAGCCTTGTATGGTTCGGCCAGTGGCAAAAGACCTTCTGCAAGCTGGAAAGCTCTCTTTTTCCCCAGTAGAATCCCGAAAAAAAGTGTAAGCTCAACTAGGGAAAATACCGGTATCTGTAACGGCCGCGAGAAGCTGCGCGTTGTACCTTCGCCAAGTCAGCGCCATTAGTACTACCACTCGGGCCGGCGAGCCCAAAGGTTGCTTGGCCGCAGCCGGCTTTTCACCCGCGTTTTCTGAAGTCCTTTGATAGCCATCTACGACCAAAAATCCCGCATCAAGCTGCTGATTGTAGCGGTGGCTCTGCTGATTGCGGCGGCTACGGTCATTTACACCAATGTGCTGGTGCAGCGCGTATCGGAGCGGGAGCAGCAGCAGATTGACCTCTACGCCAAAGCTCAGCGCTTCATCATCAACTCCGAAGTGGATTCGAACACCAATTTCGTGTTCGAGGAAATCATCAATGCCAACAACACCATCCCCATCATCCTCACCGATGACAAGGGCCAGATTGCCGGCACCAAAAATATACTGGTACCAAAAGGAATAAGTGAAAAAGCCTCAATTGCCTTCCTGCACCGCGAAATCAAGGTAATGGAGCAGCAGCACCGGCCCATTGAAATTGAGTTGGGCGCGGGGCAGCGCAACCGCATCTACTATAAGGACTCGGCGCTGCTTACCCAGCTGCGGACATATCCGCTGGTGCAATTGGCCGTTATTGGCAGCTTGGGCATCATGGCGTATTTCGCGTTTAGCTATTCGCGCCGGGCCGAGCAAAACCGCGTGTGGGTGGGCCTAGCCAAGGAAACGGCGCACCAACTCGGCACGCCGCTGAGCAGCCTCATGGCCTGGCAGAGCTATCTGAGCGAGAGTGAGCGGTTCAAGGACGAGCCTATTGTGGAGGAGCTGAGCAAGGATATTCGGCGGCTCCAGATTATCACGGAGCGCTTCAGCAACATTGGCTCGGTGCCGGTGCTCAAGCCCGAAAACATCCTGCGCACCACCCAAAACGCCATTGCTTACCTGCAAAGTCGGGTGTCGAAGAAGGTCACGTTTGAAATCAAGAGCGACTTGCCCACCGACACGCCGGCCCTGGTGAACGTGCCGCTCTTCGACTGGGTGATTGAAAACATCTGCAAAAACGCCGTGGACGCCATGGACGGCCGAGGCAGCATCACGCTACACCTGCGCCGCCCCCTGCGCGACAAAACCCGCATTGCCATCGACATCACCGACACGGGCAAAGGCATCCCGAAAAGCAAAATCGACAACGTATTTCTACCCGGTTACACCACCAAAAAGCGCGGTTGGGGCCTCGGCCTGGCGCTGGCCAAGCGCATCATCGAAAACTACCACGAAGGCCGCCTCTTCGTGAAGTGGAGCGAAGTAGGCCGCGGCACCACGTTCCGAGTGGTGCTTAAAGGATAGATTGGTTTTTGGTTGTCGGTTTTTGGTTGTTAGTTTCTTGTTGTTGACTGACTATCAAATACAAACAGACAAAAACCAATAACAAAAAACCATAAACCAAACTATTTGCCACGGTTGGTTAGCTCTACGTAGCTGTTGCCGCTTACGGGGCGGCCGTGGTGGGTGCCTTCGACGCGGCACATGCCTTCCCAATAGTGCATTTTGATGCCGGCAAAGAGCTTGAGCGTCAGTTCTTGGTCGGCTACGAGCGGCGTGATAGTGAGGTCGTACTCCTGGCTGGGAATGCGCAGGCGCCACTTGCTGGGGTAGCGCAGGCGGGAGTGAGGGCTGGTCCAGTAGTCGAGTACTTCCAGCTGGAAATCCTGGGCATTGAGGTCTACGGCGGCTCCTTGGGGGGCGCTGTAGGTGCCGCCGCGCACGTTACGGCTGGAGTTGCGGTCGAACAACTCGTAGGTCATAATGTCGTGGTGGGTGGCGGCTTGGGGAACTGCGCCGCCGTTGGTGCCCGCCGTGAGTTCCGGCTCATCGAGCTGAAGCGAAAACCAGTCCCAGCCGATGCCTTTGTTCGTGACGCTGTTGCAATTCCATTGACGGTCGTACCAGAGCTGGCCTTCCACTTCCCGCACTTTGCCATCTATTTCGATGGTGCCGGTGGTCGTGAGGCGCGGGTAGCTGTAGTAGCCGGCCTTGGCAACGTCGCCGTAGTTCTCGTAGCCGGTGCCGCTGTGCAGGAGCACGGGTTTCAGGGGCTGAGTGCTGAGGTTGATGGCGTAGCCGCGGTGGGCGGCCATACGACCCCGCAACTGGTACTTGCCTTCCTGGCCAGCAAGCGTCCAGGCTTCCTCCTTCTTCTGGGTGTTGAGGCTGAGAGGCAGGGCAGAAGCCAGCAGCTGGGGCAGGCGCTCCACCTTGTAGTCGTAGCGGAACTGCTTGGCCTGCGGGTCGGTGAGGGCGAAGTTCACCATCTGCCAGTCCTTCTTGCCGGTGAGGTTGAAGTGGAAAAACACGTACTCCACTCCGAATAGCTCGCCGGTAGCTTTGTCGCGCAGGTGACCCGTGAAGTACCACCATTCCAGGGAGTTCTGCTTGTGCACGGCTTCTTCCTGCGGCAGCTGGGCGCGCTCCGCGAAAACGTCGTACTTGTTGGTGGGTTTCAGGGCGCAGCCAGTGGCGGCAAAGACGAGGAGTAAGGAGGCGAGCAATAGGTTCTTCATACCCCGCAATAAGGATTTTGGGGGCCGAAAGGTTTGCTAATTAGCGCCGGAATGGGCGCCGGATGGTGTTCCACAAAGCCTGCGGATGCCAGGGCCACGGCTTAGTAACCCGAGTCACTACTACCTCGCCAGTCAGCATATGGTAATCTTCTTCCATCGCTACCATTAGCGGGGTACCGTTTAGCGGGACTACTATTTCTTGCAAACGGTACCCGATGGAGGAGAAAATTAGCGTCAACTCGGGCTCTTGGCCGCTTTTGAGGAGAGACGCCACATTCAGTTGAAACGTACCATCGGCATTGGTTGCAACCCCCGTGGTTGTTCCCTTTACCAGCACCGTGACGCCGGGCAAGCCCTCACCAGTACTCTTTTCTTCAACCCGGCCCTGCAACATCGTGTTGGTGGTAGGTGTTGACTGGTGCCGAAGCCAAGCCGCTTTTCGCTCGTCGCGGGTGAGAAACTTGGAGTGAACCGCCGATGGCTGTTGGCCTGTACTTTTCTCCGCGGCCATTTCCCGCAGACCCAGCAGCGCTGCTGCCGCGGCCAACCAGGTGCGCCAACGTGGAGCCGGAGCCGACGGTTGCAGAAGCGACCTATTTAGCTGCTGCGCCGAAAAGCGCCCGCAAGTACGGCCCGCTTGCCGTTGTAGCCACCCGGCAACCTCGGCGTCGGTCATGAAAGTGAAGTCAACCACGACCTTATCGCAAGCGGCGCAGTGGCGGCCGTAACTGGCGGGCATCATGTGGTCCCAGCTAGCGGAGCAAGGCTGTGGGATGGAGAGCGAAACAGACCGAGTCATGGCAGCTGGGGTTAAGTTCTGCCTGATTGATGCCGGACTACGCCAGATTGCACACGCAACTGAAAAAACTTTCTTTTTCTGCCGCACCAATAATGTAGTGTACGCCGGAGCCACCCGCCCGCGCATCAACCCGTTTCTCCTAGGAATCTGGTTATAGGCTGAAGCCCGAACTACTTCAGTGGCGGCTTCTGCGGGGGCTCGTGGCGCGCAATCTTGCCCATGATCTGGCCCCGGCCCGGCTTGGATTTGAGGCGCACGGTGAGCGGGGCCGGTGCGGGGTTGACTTTTACTGCCACTGTTTGCGACTCAAACACGAAAGGACTGCCCTGGAATTTCAACTGCACGTGGCCCTTTTGCACGGGCGCCCAACGTTGTAGCATCGTGAAGCTGAAGTTGCCCTGCTCGTCGGTAACGGCGCCGTATTTGGTGTCGGCGATGAAAATTTCGGCACCTTCCACGCCCAGCCCAGTGGAATCGTCGAGGACGCGGCCCCGGATGGTGACCTGGCCTTTAGGAGCCGTGGCGTGGGCATCGGCTTGCTCGGTGGTGCGTGGCACGGGGCGGAGCGGCGAGAAACCGGCGGCTTCTTCGGCGGCCAGCAGGGGTTTTAGGCCGAGCAAGGCTACTGCCGCTACCAGCCAGCGGCGCCAGCGCGGCACGGCGGGCGGCGCAAACTGCCCAGCCCGGAAGAAGCCGCAGACGTTGCCGGAAGTTGGTCGGGCCAGCCAGGCTTTCACCTCGGTTTCCGTCATGCACGAAAAATCCACGACTTCGTGTTGGCAGCTGCTACAGTGGCGGCCATCGGCGGTGGGCGTCATGGCGGCCCAGGATTTGGGACAAGGAGTAGGGACGGAGAAGGACATAGGAAAAGAGGGAGTGAGAGACAGACGATAGCCAGATGCAGAATCGGGCCAAATTCACCATGTCCAAAGGAAATATTTTATCCTGAACCTACTCGCCACTTGCATCAGCTGAATCATGCGCTTTTGGGGGAGGAGTGAATTTAATAGCAGAAAGCACTGGGGGTGGGGGCGGGGCCTCCCGGCCTAAGTAAGACCGAATGGCTGGTGGATGACATTCTCCTGGCTCTAGCGTTGGCCTGCCTAACACTAATCCTTGTTTCCTGAGGTGAACTGTCGTGGGCTTGTTGGGTTGCGCTAGGAAATATTTGGGAACGTAGTAACCATCTTCCAACTCATCTTCTGTATCCCCGTGCCGCGTAACGGCCGCCACTAACTTAGTCCCTTGCAGGGCCAGCGGCAGCACCAGCCGAAACGAGCCGTCGGCGGCGGTACGGGTGTGGCGGCTGGTATCTTGCTCGCTGATAACCAGTGCGCCGCTAAGTGGCTGCCCGGAATCAATATCCACTACCGTGCCGCGCACCACCAGGGCCTGGCTTTCCTGGGCGGTAGTGGCTACCGGCTCCGGGGTAGTGGGCAGCGGCTTTTCGCAACTGCTCAGCGTGGCTGCAACGGCCAGCAGCCACGGCGCCCAGCCCGACGAAGCCGACACCTGCGCGGGCCGAAACCGGCCGCAGACACTGCCGGGCTGCCGAAGCGCCGCTAGTAGCTCGGCCTCCGAGAAGCTGGTGAAATCTACGACTACTCGGTTGCAAGCGGCGCAGTGTCGGCCGCCGGGGGTTGGCGTCATTTGGTCCCAGCGGGCGGAACAGGGAAGAGGAATGGAAACAGCAGGAGTCATAGCTGGAAGATAGGAAGGTGCGGGCTAACTGTGCAGCGGCCCGGCATTATTCTGTATCTTTTGCCCCTCCTTACTTTCCTACACTGCCTTGTCTACTCCGCTTCCCCCCACGCGCAGCAGCGGCTTATTTCGCCGCAAATCCCTCTCGGACCTCCTTGTTAACCCACCCGCCGACGAAGACTTGCACGGCTCCCACCCCGGTGAACCGGGCGGCCTGGCGCGTCACCTATCGGTGCGCGACCTGACCTCGCTGGGCATTGCGGCCGTTATTGGAGCGGGTATTTTCAGCACTATTGGTAATGCTTCCCACGATGGGGGGCCGGCCGTGTCGCTGCTGTTCGTGTTTACGGCCATTGCCTGCGCGTTTTCGGCGTTGTGCTACGCGCAGTTTGCGGCTACTATTCCCGTCAGCGGTTCAGCGTATACTTATGCTTACGCTTCTTTTGGGGAGCTAGCGGCCTGGATTATTGGCTGGGCGCTCATCATGGAATATGCTGTTGGCAACATTGTGGTGGCCATTTCGTGGTCTGACTACTTCACTGGCTTGCTTAGTGGCATGGGAGTGCAGATTCCCATCTGGCTCACGATGGGCATGCAGAGCGCGCACAAGCACTACAACGAAGTGCTAGAGCTGATGCAGGCCGGCAAGCCGCTGGCCGAAGCCTCAGCGGCGCAGTTGGAAGGTTACAAAGCCTGGGCCGCCGCGCCAGAACTGCTGGGTGGCCTACGCCTCGTGATTGATTTGCCGGCCGGCCTTATCACGTTGGCTATTACCTCGTTGGTATACATCGGTATCAAGGAATCGAAAAACGCCTCCAACCTGCTCGTGGCCCTCAAGCTGGTAGTAGTGGCCGTCGTGATTCTGGTGGGGGCGTTCTACGTGCAGCCCGAAAACTGGAGCCCCTTCGCCCCGAACGGTATTGGCGGCGTGCTCAAGGGTGTGTCGGCGGTGTTCTTCGCCTATATCGGCTTCGACGCCATTAGTACCACGGCCGAAGAGTGCAAGAACCCGCAGCGAGACTTGCCGCGCGCCATGATTTACGCGCTCATTATCTGCACGGTGCTCTACGTCATCATCACGCTGGTGCTCACGGGCATGGTGAACTACAAGGAACTGGCCGTGGGCGACCCGCTGGCCTATGTGTTCAACAAAGTGGGGGTGAAGTGGCTGGGCAGCATCGTAGCGGTGTCGGCCGTGTTTGCTATGGCCTCGGTGCTGCTGGTGTTTCAGATCGGGCAGCCGCGCATCTGGATGACGATGAGCCGGGACGGCCTGTTGCCGCCGGTGTTTGCCCGCGTGCACCCGAAGTTTCACACGCCCTCGTTCAGCACCATCGTCACGGGCTTTTTCGTGGGCGTACCAGCCTTGCTGCTCAACATGGACTTGGTCATCGACCTAACCAGCATCGGGACGCTGTTTGCCTTCGCGCTGGTGTGCGGCGGCATTCTTATCATTGACCCGTACGGTAAGTCGGATGCCCGTTTCAAGGTCCCTTATATCAACGGGCAATATCTGGTACCGGTCATTCTGGTCATTGGGGCGGGGCTGCTGTTTCGATACAATCAGACTGGTATTCAGGAGTTTCAACAGGCGCTGAGCAGTGGCTATGGCGAAGCCCGCCACTACATTCCGATGCTGGTATTTTTCCTCTTTTGCCTGGGGCTGGCGTGGCTGTCATTCCGCAAGCGCCTCTCGCTGCTGCCCACGCTGGGCCTGCTCATCAATCTGTATTTGATGACACAGCTGGGCATCAACAACTGGCTGCTGTTTTTCGGCTGGCTGGTGATTGGGCTGGCGCTGTACTTCAACTATGGCTACAAACACAGCAAGCTAGGCTTGAAAAAAGCTTGATTTTGACTGTGTCTGTGGCACGGACTTCAGTCCGTAGCCCTACGCTCGGTTCAGCAAGAGTAAGGCGATTCTAATGCCTCTGTTACCAACGGTCACTCTCCAACCGGTAAGGCTATATTATCATCTTATGTCTGGGCTACGGACTGAAGTCCGTGCCACAACCTTATGTATGCCTACCTATAAGGCTGTATTGTCCTTCTATATTCGGGCTACGGACTGAAGTCCGTGCCACACACTCATGCCTACTGACTTAACTGCCCGCCTCGACGCTTCTCGCCAGGAGCTGCTGGATCTGGGCCTGCGCAACCCACTGCTCAACTACCGACCCTCGCCGGCGCGGGGCGTGAGCATCGTGGGAGAGGAGTCGGCGGCGGTGTATGAATTGCTGGTGCGCCAGGGCAAGACCATGTATTTTCTGGCGGCTCCCGAGGCGAAGAAGACAGCAAGAAGCAACCAGAGCATCGTCGCAGAAGCCACCGTTTCGGAAACGGCTACGCCCGCCGCCCAAGCAGACGCGCCATTGCCCGTTCTATCTGCAAAAGAAGGCGAGTCGACGGCACTTGTCGCGTCAGCAGAACCCGCTTCCACGGAGCTTTCGGAGGCGGAGCGCCAGGTCTTGCTCACCGACAACAAGCTGCAAACCGCCGAGCCGCTGGCTAAGCTCGAAAGTCGGCTGCTCAACACCTACTACACCGCCCGCACCAGCTTAGAAGAGCACGGTGTCAATATTCTGTATCTGGCGCTGGGCCAATTGACTTGGTACGAAACGGCCAGCAGCGAAGAGCCGCGCCGGGCGCCGCTAGTGCTGGTGCCGGTGCTGCTGGAGCGCGGCACCGCCGCCGAGCGGTTCAAACTGCGCCACACCGGGGCCGAAGTAGAAGGCAACCTTTCGTTGCAGGCTAAACTACGGGTTAGTTTCGGGCTAAGCCTGCCGCTGCCCGAGCCTGATGAGGAATCTAGTATAGCTGGCTACCTAGCTGCCGTAGCGGCGGCCGTGGCCGGACTGCCGCACTGGGAAGTAGCTCCCAACGCTATTGCGCTGGGCCTCTTTTCCTTCGGTAAGTTCCTGCTCTACCGCGACCTGGACCCCGCGACCTGGCCCGCCGATGCGTCCCTGCTCGACCACCCCGCCATTGCCGCGCTGCTCGGCACCGACACCGGCTTCCAGGACGCTCCGCCCACTATCGGCGACACGGCTTTTCTGGATACCGAAAGCCCCGCCCACGAACTGCACCAGGTGCTCGATGCCGATTCGTCGCAGCTGCTGGCGCTGCTGGCCGTGCACGAGGGGCACAACCTAGTGGTGCAGGGGCCACCCGGTACCGGTAAGTCGCAGACCATTGCTAACCTGCTGGCCGAGGCGATTGGAGCGGGTAAAAAAGTGCTATTCGTGGCCGAGAAGATGGCCGCGCTGGAAGTAGTGAAACGCCGCCTTGACAGCCTAGGCCTGGGGGCGGCCTGCCTAGAACTGCACAGCCACAAAGCCAACAAAAAAGCCCTGCACGACGAGCTAAAAGCCACGCTGAGCTTGGGTAAGCCCGCTCCCGCTACGGCCGTGGAAGACCAAGTGGCCCAACTGCCACGCTACCGCACCGCTCTCAACGCCTATGCTCTGGCGGTAAACGCTCCCATCGCCCGTAGCCGCCGCACAGCCCAGCAGGTGGCAGGAGAACTGCTGCGTCTGCGCACCGAACGGAGCGAGGTAGAGCTGCCGCGCATCCCGTTCCCAGCGCTGGCCACCTGGACCGATGCCGATGCGGCGCATGCCGAAAGTCTGGCCGCCCGACTGCAAGCCACGCTCCAGAAAACCGGCGTGCCGCAACGGCTGCTGTTCTGGGGCAGCGAGTTGCTGGTGCTGCTACCAGCCGAACAAGACGCGCTTCCCGGCCAGCTACGTGCCGCCAGCACGGCCGTAGCCGCGCTGCAAGCTGCCGCCCAGGCGTTGGCTGGTCACCTGGGTTTACCCATTCCGTTGGATCGGGCAGCGGCGGAAAGGCTGCTGCCTGCCGCCCGGCACGCGCAACTGGCCCCGTCTCTGCGCGGTGCGGCCGTGTCGGACGCCAGCTGGCAGCAGGCCGCGCGTCTCACCGAAATCTTGCAGGCGGGCGCCGTGTACAACGCGCTCCATCAGCAACACGATGCGGCGTTGCTGCCCGAAGCATGGAACCAGCAGCTTTTGCCGGAGCGGGCGGCGCTGCTTTCGTACGGCGGCAAGTGGTGGAATTTCCTCATCGGCGACTACCGCCGGGCCCGCCAGCGCCTGCAACGTTTGTGGCGCCACGAGCTGCCCCAAGACGCCGCAGCTCTGGTGCCGGTTATCGACGCCATTCACGAAGTGGCCCGCCACACGCAAACCATAACCGAAGCCGCGCCGCTAGGCCAGCAGTTGTTTAGCGCGGCTTGGCAAGGAGTGCGTTCCGATTGGGCAGTGCTGACCAAGACGCAGGAGTATCTCACGCTCACCCACCAGCGCATAGCCCGCGGCGAGCTGCCCGCCGCGCTGCTGAAGTACCTGGAACAGAGTGCTACTACGGACCAGTCTTCTATATTATCTGGCAGTCCTAGTCAGATGAACGTCAAGCGGACCGGGGCTGATTTTCTGGCGACGGCGAATGATTTTCGCTTGGAAGACAATGAGGATGGAGCGGCTATTTCGGAACAGCGGAGCCTCCCTGAACTGCTAGCGCCGCTTGAAATTGCTCTGACCCAGCAGCGCACCGCCGTGCAAGCCGTGGCGGAGGCGTTGCGCCTGAACGAGCCCCGTCGCTTCGGCCCCGAGGGGCGGCTCCAGTTTCAGTCCTTCGAGCAGCAGCAAGCCATCCTAGCCGCCTGGACTGCCGACATCCCCGCTCTGCGCCTCATCACCGAATGGAACAACGTAGCCGCCACCGTGCAGGCCGATGGACTGCCGGAGCTGCTCACGCTAGCGGAACGCTGGGAGCTGGCCGCTCAGCTCCTGACGGCGGCTGTGCGCCAAACCTGGCTGGAGTTTTTGCAGAAGCAGGCCTATGAGCAGCATCCGGCTCTGCGTCAGTTTGAGCGAGCTAGTCACGAAGAAACCGTCGCCCGTTTCCGTCAGGCCGATCTGGACTCGTTGCGCCTTAACCGGGTGCGGGCCATGCGCCGACACTTCGAGCAATTGCCCAACCCGCAGGCCGGCGGCCAGATGCTGCTGCTGCGCAATGAATTCGCCAAGAAGACCCGCCACTTACCGCTGCGCCGCCTCATGGAACAGGCCGGGCGGGCGGTGCAGGCCATCAAGCCGGTGTTTATGATGTCGCCGCTGTCGGTGGCGAGCTTCCTGCCGCCGGGGGCCGTGGAGTTTGATTTGGTGGTGTTCGATGAGGCCAGCCAGGTGAAGCCCGTAGACGCGCTGGGCGCCATTGCCCGTGGCCGGCAGTTGGTGGTAGTCGGGGATTCCAAGCAGCTGCCGCCCACTTCCTTCTTCGACTCGCTGACCGGCACCGGCGAAGAAGCCGACGAGGAAAACGTAACGGCCGACATCCCAAGCATTCTGGAACTGTGTAAGGCTCGCCAGATGCCCGAGCGGATGTTGCGCTGGCACTACCGTAGTCTGCATCAATCGTTGATTGCGGCGTCCAATCACCTGTTTTACGAAGACAAGCTGGTCATTTTTCCGAGCCCCGGCGGGCAGGGACAGCTGGGATTGGTCTATCATCATCTCCCTGAAACCAATTACGAACGAGGCACCACCCGCACCAACCCGCTAGAAGCACGGGCGGTAGCCGAAGCCGTGCTGCACCACGCCCGCACCAGTCCGCGCCTCACCCTGGGCGTGGTGGCCTTTAGCACGGCACAGCGCCAAGCCATTCAGGACGCGCTGGAAACGCTCCGCAAGCAGCACCCCGAAACCGAAGCCTTTTTCAACCGCCACGCGCACGAGCCGTTCTTCGTGAAAAACCTCGAAAACGTGCAGGGCGACGAGCGCGACGTCATTCTCATCAGCATCGGCTACGGGCGTACCAAGGACGGTTTGCTCACCATGAGCTTCGGGCCGCTGAACGGCGAAGGTGGGGAGCGGCGTCTCAACGTGCTCATCACCCGCGCCAAGCAGCGCTGCGAAATCTTTACCAACCTCACCGCCCCCGACCTCGATCTGAGCCGCACCCGCGCGAAAGGCGTGGCCGCACTCAAAACCTTCCTCGAATTCGCCCAGCACGGCCGTCTAAACCAGGGTGAGCAAACCAGCCTGGCCGTAGAATCGGCGTTTGAAGAAGCAGTGTACCGTGCCCTTACGGCCCGTGGTTACCAAGTGCGCCCGCAAATTGGGAGCCAAGGCTTCTACCTCGATCTGGCCGTAGTAGACCCCGACCAGCCCGGCCGCTACGTGCTCGGCATCGAGTGCGACGGGGCCATGTACCACGCCGCCCGCTCGGCCCGCGACCGGGACCGGCTGCGCCAGCAGGTGCTCGAAGCCGTGGGCTGGCGGCTGCACCGCATCTGGAGCACCGACTGGTTCCGCGACCCCGCCCGCGAGACGGAGCGCGCCGTGCAGGCCATCGAAGAAGCCCGCCGCCGCGCCGCCCTCGATGAGCCCGACGAGCCGGAAGAAGTGGCACTGGCGAAGCCAGAAACGGAACTCGTGGGCATCATGCGGGAGGAAGCATCGGCTACTCCTAGTATGATAGCGGAGCCTTACCAAGTGGCGCAACTGCCGGCTGCCGTGGGGCATAGGGAACTGCATCAGCACAGCTTGGGCCAATTAGCCAACTGGCTCACGGCCGTGGTGCGCATCGAAAGCCCCATTCATATTGAGGAAGCCACGCGCCGGCTGGCCCAGGCCAGCGGGGCCACGCAGATGGGAGCCCGGATCCGCAAAACCGGGCAGGATGCCGCGCTGCTGGCCCAGAACCTGCGCCACCTGCGCCGTCAAGGCGACTTTCTTTGGGAAAACACCATGCAGCAGCCCCCTATCCGGGACCGAAGCAACCTGCCCGCCATTTCCCGCAAGCTCACCTTCATCGCCCCCGAAGAGCTGACCCGCGCCCTGCGCACCGTGGTAGAGCAGAGTTTTGCCCTGCCCCGCGAGGACGCCTATTTGCCCACCGTGCGCCTGCTAGGCTTCAGCCGTCTCTCCGACGACATGCGCCAACAGCTAGACGCAGTACTGGCCGGCTTGCTGGAGCGCAACGAGCTAGAAGAAGTGAATGGGGTTTTGCGGGGCCTCACCCCCTAGCCCCCTTTCCTCGCTTGATGCGCGACATTGTGGAGAGGAGGAACTAGCTGTGGAGTAGCGTATTCTAGCTTTCTCCATAACTACCCTAAGTTGCAAAGAATCAAGCCCCAGCGGGGCGACATATCGGTAGTCAGGATATTTGCGTGCCTTTTTAAAGCCCCAGCGGGGCGACACGTGCGTTGCCGGGTGTCGCCCCGCTGGGGCTTTGTTCGACATTGGAGTTATTTTTTCTACCAATATGTCGCCCCGCTGGGGCTTCGATTCTTCGCCACTTGGGTTAACTCCTGATACATATGCTGCCGGCTGGTGAAACTGTCTTGCTTACTCTACGCCTAGCGGGCTCCATCGGCGCGGGCGGGGCGGGAGCTGCATGCGCGGCGAGTAGCGGATCAGGAGGCCGCCCGCACCACGGAGGCAGATCAGCCCTTGGCGCGGCGTCGCCTTGAAAAGAAGTTCTTCGTGGAGTTCGATGCGCTGCTGGATGCTCGAACGGTGGGGCCAAACTATCTGGAAAAGGAGAAGATTGCCGAGGCCGTGGCCGGGGAGCTGCTGATGCTGGAGGAGCAGGGCTTGCGGGTGCCGTGCTTCGTGCTGCTGCCCAATCACCTGCACGCGGTGGCGCATTTGCCGGCGAGAGCATCGTTGTCGCTCTACAAGGCGCTGGAGCTGCTGCACCAGCGCACCTCCGCACAGGCCCGCCGCATATTGCGGGGCCAGCTCCCACCCGAGACCGATTTCTGGCAAACGGGCTTCCACGAGCTGCCCGTAGTAGATGCCGCTGAGCTAGTCCGCATCCGGGCCTACCTGCTGGCCCACCCCGTCCACCTCAACCTGCCCGAGCGGTTTCACGACTGGCCTTACGTGCACGCTGGCTCGCTGTAGCGCTGCCTCGTAGTAAGTCACCGCAACTGTTAGAACGTCCTGCTTGGTTTAGCGTCCGTCAGATCAAGTAAGACGTCCAATCACAACCCCTAAATAGCCTGAGCTTATTTGTAGTACACCCATCTTTTTTTATTCGAGTGTACTACAACTTTGTAGTACACTCCTAAATAATTTTTGGCAGGTACTACACATGCTGCTTTCTTTGAGTCTAGACGATTGCAAATGCTGGGGCGAGAATAGAGAAAGAGCCTTCTACAACGAATAGTGCATTGTCTCCTCATCGAAATATTGGCCTTCCCATTTGATGGCACAGGGCTCCAAGCCAATAGTTTCGAAGCCTTCGGAGGCGTAGAGGCCGCGGGCGTTAGCGTTGGTAGCTACCACGGTCAGGAGCACGTGTTCCAGGCCGGGCACGGTGCGGGCAAACGTTACGGCAGCTTGCAGCAGTTGCCGACCCATACCTCGGCCGCTGTACTCGGCTGCCACGTACATTCCCCAGATCAAGCCTTTATGCCGCATCTTTTCCCGCTGCTCCCGGTCGAAGCCCACGATGCCTACCAGCCTCGCATTGTCGAAAGCGCCGAATATAGCTTGGTCTGCATGTTGGGCGTAAGCGGGGAGTTGGCGCGGCGCGGCGGCATCGTCGGCGGCCGTGATGCGGAAGCCAGTTGGGACGCGCTGTAGGCCGTCGAGGCGCAGGGCGCGGTAGGCGGCTTCATCAGCGGGAAACTCAAGGCGACGAATCATGGGATGGCAGGGCGAAATTAAGCCCGAAAGGTAGTCGAGAAAACGAGATGGAAGCTTTGCCGCAGCAAGTGCAACTCTAGGCCCAAGAGCAACCCGAAGGCAGCCGGTAGAATGCATGTCGCAAGCTCTGCTGCAAGCTCTACACGCTGCCAGCGAATGACGTGCGCCGCGTGGTACTCCGTGGCACCTTGGGCTTGGGGCTTGAGAGAACACGGTTGAAAATTTCTGGCGTCCGAACATCCCCGAAGTTCTGGGGCGCGCACTCTCAGATGGGCCCAATGGAGAGTGCTGGTTGCTTTTTGAGGATCTGTTGCCTTGTTTGGCATAGACGAGCCTAACAAATATAAAGGCTCCCGGCTTGTCTTCGCGGCCGTTGGCTGCCGTTTAAAAGGTTAGCTTGCCGAACAGGATACTAACCCTTCCCATTCTAAACTACATGGCACGATTGAAAATAGGCGTTATTGATCTGGTTTGTAAAGGACCGACCACAACGCTGTGGGCCCGCACGATGCACGCGAATCTGGCCAGTATTATGCCGCAGGTGGTAGCCACCTGGTGCGAGCAGGAAGGCCACGAGGTAACGCTCGTGTGCTATACCGGACTAGAAGATCTGCGCAAAGAACTGCCCAAGGGCGTCGACCTGGTCTTCATCAGTGCTTTCACCGAAGCCGCGCTGCTGGGCTACGCGCTCAGCAACTACTTCCGCAGCCAAGGCGCCGTTACGGTGCTCGGCGGTCCGCACGCCCGCTGCTACCCCGACGATGCCGTGCAGTACTTCGACTACGTGCTGGGGTTCACCAACCAAGGCACCATCCAGGAGGTGCTGAACAATTGCATGCCGCATCGGCCCGAAGGAAAACAGCTGTCGGCGGGCAAGCAGCCGAGCCACTTGCCGGGCGTGCGGGAGCGGTGGAAGTTCATCGAGCCTACGCTGAAAAAAGCGCCGGTGCTGCAAATGGTGCCCATGATTGGCAGCGTGGGCTGCCCTTACACCTGCGCCTTCTGCATCGATGCCACGGTGGACTACCAGCCCATGAGCGTGGAAATCATCAAGGAAGACCTGCGCTTCCTGCTCACCAAGTTCAAAAGGCCCGTTGTTGGCTGGCACGACCCCAACTTCGGGGTGCGGTTCGGGGAAACCATGGACGCTATTGCGGAAGCGGCCCCGCTCAAAAGCTTCCGCTTCCTGGCCGAAAGCAGCTTGTCCATTCTCACCGAGGAGCACCTGAAAGTGCTGCAACACCACGGCTTCGAGGCTCTGTTGCCGGGTATTGAGTCGTGGTACGAGTTGGGCAATAAGTCCCGCACTTCGCGCTTTGCGGGCGAGGAAAAGGTGAAGCGCATTGCCGAGCACGTGAACCTGATGTTCAAGTACGTGCCCTATGTGCAAACCAACTTCGTGCTGGGCCTCGACAGTGATGCCGGTGATGAGCCGTTCGAACTAACCAAGCGGTTTGTGGACCTGGCGCCGGCGGCTTTCCCCGGCTACTCGCTGCTGAGCGCCTTCGGCCAGGCGGCCCCACTCAACCTAGATTACCAGCGCAACAACCGAGTGCTGCCGTTTCCTTTCCACTTTCTCAACAACCACCTGGCCATGAACGTGAAGCCCGCCAACTACGAGTGGGTGGACTTCTACGACAAGGTCATCGACCTGACCTCGTACACGTTCTCGAAGAAAGCCATTTATCGGCGCTTCATGGCCTCACCCTCACGCGCCTCGAAGTGGATGAACACCATGCGGGCGGTGTCGTCGGAAGGCTACGGACGGATCCGTTTCTTCAAGCAAGTGCGCGAGAATCTGGTCCACGACCGGGCCTTCCGCCAATACTTCGAAGGCGAATCGCAGGAGCTGCCGGCTTTCTACAAGCAAATCGTGCAGAAGGACCTAGGCATGTGGTGGGAGTGGCTGCCGAAGGGCGCCATGGAGCACAACCAGAACGCCTACCTGCACAAAAAAGAAGGCACCCCCACGGCGCTATCAGCGTAGCTTTTGATGTGCTGATGTGCTGATGTGCTGATGTGCTGATGTGCTGATGTTAGCACTTACGCCCACCAGTTCGGTTGAAGCCCCGGAGGGGCGATATATCGGTAGTCATCCGTTGCTGTAACGACCTAAAGCCCCGTAGGGGCGACACTTTCAGACCACCTCAACAGGTGTTGTGTCGCCCCTACGGGGCTTGGTTCTTCAGTGTCAGTGTTTTACTACCGATATGTCGCCCCTCCGGGGCTTTTAATAGCCGTTCCGCTATGTGTATGTGTAAGACCTTGATGTGTTGACGTATTGAAGCGGTATAATATGGATTGATATGCCGTTTGAGCAATTACACTCCAATCAGCCCCTCAACCCATCAGCACATTAAACAATCAGCACATCAGCACATCAACTAATCAGCACATCAAAAAATCACCTAGCCCGGTGAATGATGGCTACGCTGACTAGAATAATAGCCATGCCGAGCAGGTGCCAGAGGTTGAACTCTTCGCCATCGAGCAGTCCCCAACCCAGCGCCACTATGGGCACGAGGTAAGTATTGGAGGCCGCGAAGAGGGCCGTGGAATTTTGGATGAGCTTGTTGAAAAGCACCATCGCCACGGCCGTGCTCATGGTAGCCAGCAGCGCAATGTAGCCGAAGGCCGGCCAAGCGCCGGGCACGGTGGCAAGCTTGTGCACAAACTCGGTACCCAACAGCAAAAACAGCAACGCCGGAACACCCACAAAAAGCAGCAGTAGACTCGTAACGGCCACGGCTTGGATGCCTTGAAAATGGTGCTTGATAATGTTGATGCTCACCCCATATCCCAAAGTAGCGAGCACAATATACAGACCGTACCAAGCATTGCCTTCGCCGGAAGGTGTGGCCTCACCACCGCTGCCGCCTAGCTGCATCAGCACCACCGTGCCTACTAGGCCGAGCGTAATACCAAGCACCCGCAGGCGCGTGAGTTTCTGCCCAAAAAGCGCGGCCCCCACCACCAGCGTAAACACCACCGTAAGCGCGTTGAGCACCCCCGCCAGCCCCGATGCCAGCCGGGTTTCGGCGTAGGCAAACAGAAAGGCTGGGAGCAGGGTACCCACCACGCCGCTCAGCAGCAGCCACTTGAAGCGGCCCCGGTCTACTTTGCCCAGGTGCCGCACCGCAAACGGCAGTAACAGCAGCGCCGCCACGCTCACCCGCGCCGCGCCCAGCTCCAGCGCCGAAAACACCAGCAGCCCCTTCTTCATCAGAATAAAAGACGTGCCCCAAATACTGGCCAGCACCAGCAACAGCACCCAGGCCGAGGCCGGAATACGGTGCGGCGGGGGCGCGACGGTGGAAGGAGCAGGAGCCACGGTAACAGCCGGGGTAGGGGAGGTGGGCATAAAGGAGAGTAGCGCGAAGCTCCGGCTTCGCGCATCGTTGAACGACAAGCGTTGCAGCCTCATGCGAGTCGTTCAACCTCAGCAACGAGGCGCGAAGCTGGAGCTTCGCGCTACAACTTAGCCTACCAGCACGGGCTCGGCGGCAATGATTTCGTTGAGGATGTCGTGCACTTCGTCCACCGAATCAGTTTCGACGAGGCGCATGCGCCAGTTTTTGGCGCCTTCGAGGCCGCGGAAATATTGGGCGTAGTGGCGGCGCATCTCGAAGATGCCCACGCGCTGGCCTTTCCACTCAATGCTCTTCTCGAAGTGCATACGGCACATGTTCACGCGCTCCTCCACGGTGGGCGGGGCCAGCAGCTCGCCGGTCGCCACGTAATGCTTCACCTCTCGGAAAATCCAGGGGTAGCCGATGCTGGCGCGGCCTATCATCACGCCATCCACGCCGTAGCGGTTCTTGTATTCCAGGGCTTTCTGGGGCGTGTCGATGTCGCCGTTGCCGAAGATGGGAATGCGGATGCGCGGGTTTTCCTTGATTTTGGCAATGAGGCGCCAATCGGCGTCGCCCTTGTACATCTGCACGCGGGTGCGGCCGTGTACCGTGAGAGCCTCGATGCCGATGTCTTGCAGGCGCTCGGCCACTTCCTCTACGTTCTTGGTTTCGTCGTCCCAACCGAGGCGAGTTTTGACGGTCACGGGCAAGTGGGTGGCGCGGACTACGGCGCTGGTCATGGCCACCATCTTGGGAATGTCGCGCAGCAGGGCCGCGCCGGCACCGCGGCAGGCCACTTGCTTCACCGGGCAGCCGTAGTTGATGTCGATAAGGTCGGGGCCGGCCAGGGTGCTGATGCGGGCACACTCGCCCATCGTTTCCACGTCGGACCCGAAAAGCTGAATGCCGATGGGCCGCTCGTAGTCGAACACGTCGAGCTTCTTGCGGCTTTTGGCGGCGTCGCGGATGAGGCCTTCCGAGGAGATGAACTCGGTGTACATCAAATCGGCCCCGTTGGCCTTGCACACGGCCCGGAACGGCGGGTCCGACACGTCCTCCATGGGCGCGAGCAGCAACGGGAAATCGGGCAAAGCAATGTCGCGGATGTGTACCACGGATGGGAGGGGTTAGCAGATTTTACGCAAATTTACGTCGCTTACTTAGTATTGAGTAGTTGGTAGTGAGTACTGAGACGAAAGGTTGTCTACGGGATGCCACTTACTCTCATCTGTGGTACTTAGTAGCGCAGTACTCACTACTACATACTCGGTACTCAATACTCAAAAAGCATGAAAGGTTTCGTTTCTAGCCGCTTGCACCCATTTGCCAATTTGCTGCTGCTGGCGGGGCTGCTGCTGCTGGCAATGTGCTTAGCCGGCTTTCTGATGGGCGCGCTCGGCAACCTGTTTTTCGGCGTGGGCCTGCTCGAAATCGGCAACGTGACCAATGAGCCCGCCGCGCATCCCAACGGCTGGGGCGTATCGATGCTGGCGCAGGGCGTGCTGCTGTTCGTGGGCTTTGGTGGCGCGGCGCTGGCGCTACCGCGGCTCACGGGCTACTCCTGGGTCAACTATTTTGCTCCCCGCCGTCCGGTGCCAACGGTATGGCTGCTAGCAGCGGCGGGCCTTATTATTCTCAGCGTCCCGTTTATGTCGGGCTTGATTGAGTGGAACGCCAAGGCACATTTTCCCGGTTTCCTGCAAGGTCTTGAGGCGCAGGCCCGCGAAATGGAAAACCGAGCCCAGGACCTCACCCGCTACCTCACGCAATTCAGCTCGCCGCCGCGGTTTTTGGTGGGGCTGCTCGTCATTGCCGTGGTGCCAGCCATCAGCGAGGAATTGGTGTTCCGGGGCGTAGTGCAGCGCAACCTCGTGCAGTGGACCGGCTCCCGGCACGTGGGGATATGGCTGGCAGCGGCCACGTTCAGTGCTATTCACTTCCAGTTTTTCGGCTTTGTACCGCGCTTTGTGCTGGGTTTGCTGCTGGGCTACTTGTATGAATGGGGCCGTAATATCCTAGTACCGATGGCGGCGCACTTCACCCAAAACGCCTTTCAACTTGGGTTGCTCTACGCGCAGCAGCGGGGTGCTTTTGGCGTGTCCTCCTTCGACCCTGAATCGACGCAGGCCCTGCCGTGGTGGTGGCAGCTTTTCTCGCTGGTCCTGACCGGCGCCGGACTGTGGCTGCTCTACCAACGTACCCAGGCCCCCACCACCGAGCCGCTGCCCACCGAAATACGCATTATTGGGGGCCGTGGCGCAGCTGTTGCGAAAACCATTGCCGCGCGGCGCACGGGCCGGACGCTCAACCACGACGGGATAGATGTGTCGTAATTGCACAGACGGGAACAGTGCATTCACCAATGTGAACGATTCTCGTTAAGTACTTTTTACATTCGTCCAGCGAAGTGGGGGCGTAGTATAGGCCCCTATTCCAACCCCGGACCCGTTCCCAATCTACCGCTCTACTTTGTCTGATACTGCTCCCGCCGCTGCTTCCAAACCCGTCACGCCGGGCAAAAAGCCCATGTCCAACCTCGCGCAGCGCATCATCTTCGCCGTAATTGGTGCGGTGCTGTTGCTGGGCAGCGTGTGGTACAGCGTCTGGACGTTCGCGCTGTTCTTCGGGTTGGTGCAGGCCAAGATGCTGATGGAGTTTTACCGCATGATGCGGACGGTGGGCTATAAGCCCGCAGGACTGCTGGGCGTAGTGATGAGCCTTGTACTGTTTGCCAGCATCCTGGTCCTGATGCACTTCTATAGTCTGGCAACGGAAGCTGTGCCGGTGATGGTGAATACTTTCCGGCAGTTGGGCTTCTCCGCAGTCGGCATTATTATTCTGTTGCCAGTAGTTCTGTTGCTGCGGGAAATGTATGCGTGGCCCCGGAAGAAGCAGCCGTTTTCGCCTTTTGCCAACGTTGGCGTGGCCCTACTTGGGCTCTTCTACATCAGCTTGCCTATGAGCCTGCTCAACGTAGTAGCGTTTAGTGTGCAAGGCTACGACTACCGCCGCGTATTCGCGCTGCTCTTTCTGGTGTGGTGTTCCGATATTGGCGCCTATGCTGCCGGCAAAACTTTCGGTAAGCACAAACTGGCTCCTAGTATTTCGCCCGGCAAAACCTGGGAAGGGGCCATCGGCGGCTTTCTGCTGACGCTCGGTATGGGCTGGGCCCTTGGCTACCTGCTGCCCGATATCCCCCTGAATTACCGCCTCGTAGTAGCCGCCGTGGTAGCCGTGTTTGGCCCGCTCGGCGACCTGGCAGAGTCCATGCTCAAGCGTAGCGTGGGCGTGAAGGATTCTGGCCGCATCATGCCCGGCCACGGCGGCCTGCTCGATAGGTTCGATGCCTTCCTGTTCATTCTGCCGGTGCTGGCGCTACTCAAGCTTCTAGCTAGCTTTCGAGGCTGGTAGTAAAACGGCCGACAGTCTTGCGTTGACCAGCACTGGCGCAGCACTGGCGGCAGTCTTCAGCCGACGCAGTCGGCGCGGACTGCCAGCCACGAAGCCCGGCAAGTCTTCAGACTTGCGAAATCAGACAGCACAAGGGCTATTTACGCTCCTGCGTTCGGCTTGCGAAACCAGGTAGGCTCGTATCGTCAGTCTGAAGACTGACTTGGCTTTTGCGGCTGGCAGTCGCGCCGACTGCGTCGGCTGAAGACTGCCGCCAGGCTGCCTGGCGACAGGTTACACTAGTACACAGTACACAAAGGGCATCCTGCGTGCGGGAAGAGGCTTGCGGATGTCCGCAAAGGCTTCCCCGCGTGCAGGATGCCCTTTGTGCATGTCCGCAAATGCCTCCCCGCGTGCAGGATATGGTTTGCGGACATCCGCAAGCCTTCCCCCGCACGCAGGATGCCGTTTGCGGACATCCGCAGACCTCAAAATGGGAACGGGAGGCAGTTTGCGGAGGTGAAGAGCGGAAAGAAGCGGCTCGTGGCGGCCAGCGTCTGATGGCACGAATAGTACTGCGCATCGGCTGCCTGCTTATTTGCTAAACCCACTACCTTTGGGCCCCCAAGTTCCCTGCGCGCAGTTCTGGCTTCCCCCCGCTGGCGGCTGCGTTTCGTTTCAACTCCCACCCCCCAAACCTCTTACCCGTATGGCTGCTACCACGGTGTACAAAGAACCGGCTCCCCGCGTCGATGCCGAAAATCCCCTGGAATCTATGATGTCGCGCTTCAACGTGGCTACGGAAATCCTGGGCCTCGATGAAGAAACCTACGACGTGCTCAAAGCACCCGACAAGCAGGTTATCGTGCACATTCCCGTTACGATGGACAACGGCAAAGTGCACGTATTCGAAGGCTACCGCGTGGTGCACAACACCATCCTGGGCCCCTCGAAAGGAGGCATTCGCTACGACAAAAACGTGCACCTCGACGAGGTGAAGGCCCTCGCCGCCTGGATGACCTGGAAGTGCGCCGTGGTTGACTTGCCCTACGGAGGAGCCAAAGGTGGTATCATCTGCGACCCAACTTCCATGAGTGCCGGCGAAATAGAGCGTCTCACCCGGGGCTATACCATGGCCCTGAAAGACGTATTCGGCCCTGATAAAGACATTCCGGCCCCCGACATGGGTACCGGTCCGCGCGAAATGGCGTGGCTGATGGACGAATTCTCGAAGACGGTAGGCGCCACCTCCCCGGCCGTCGTGACGGGCAAGCCGCTGGTAATGGGCGGCTCGCTGGGCCGCACCGAAGCTACGGGCCGCGGTGTAATGGTGTCGGCGCTGGCCGCACTGAAGAAGCTTGGGCTGGAGCCTAGCGAAGTATCGGCGGCGGTGCAGGGTTTTGGCAACGTGGGTTCCTGGGCCGCTAAGCTGCTCTCTGAGCAAGGCGTGAAAATCAAAGCCGTGTCCGACGTGAGCGGCGCGTACTGGAACGAGGAAGGCATCAACATCGACGAGGCCATCAGCTACAAAAACGCCCACAAAGGCCGCCTCGACGGATTCCAAGGCGCCAAGCTCATGGACAACGCCAACGACCTGCTGCTGGCCGACGTGGACGTGCTGGTGCCCGCCGCCGTGGAGGACGTTATCACGGAGCACAACGCCCACGACATCAAGGCCAAGCTCATCGTAGAAGGCGCCAACGGCCCTACTTCCGCCTCTGCCGACCCCATCATCAACGAGAAAGGCATCATGGTGGTGCCCGACATTCTGGCCAACTCGGGCGGCGTTACGGTGTCGTACTTCGAGTGGGTGCAAAACCGCCAGGGCTTCAAGTGGACCGAGGAAATGGTGACCGAGCGCGCCGACCGGATCATGTCCGACGCCTTCGAGAAAGTGTACGCCACCAGTCAGAAATACAACGTGCCGATGCGCATCGCTGCCTACGTGGTAGCCATCGACAAAGTGGCCCAGACCTACCGTTTCCGCGGCGGCTTCTAGCAGCTGCGCTGCTCGATTTGCTTTGGCGGCGGCTTGCGGAAGCGAATGTTAATCTGGGCAATGTGCCCGAACTAGCTATATTTGTTGTCGATAGCCCGGGCCGGTGGCTCGGGCTATCTTTGTGTAGTCTGGACAGGCACGTTCTGCTTCTGGAATTACTTGCCTACTGTTCTCTGTTTCTGAAAAAGGTGTCTGAACCCGCGCACACAGCGTAGGCAGCGCAAATCAGTGCTCTATGAAGATCCACAAAGAAGGACGACGTATCCTGTTCTTTACGCTGCTGGCCCTGTTGGCCCTCAATCTGCTGCTGTTTCGCGTGAATGCGCGCAACGTGTTATTCAACCAGATTTTCGCGGGCGCATCGGTCGTTGCGTTTTTGCTGTTGCTGCAATTTTTCCGCAGCCCGGCCCGCCGCCTGTTCACTAATGAAGACCTCTTGGTGGCGCCGGCCGACGGCAAAGTGGTGGTAATCGAGGACGTACACGAGCCGGAGTATTTCGACGATGTACGCAAGCAGATCAGCATTTTCATGTCGCCGATCAACGTGCACATCACTCGCAATCCTATTTCGGGTATCGTGCGCTACTTCAAGTACCATCCTGGCAACTACCTCGTGGCCTGGCACCCCAAAAGCAGCACCAAAAACGAGCGGACTACCGTGGTAGTAGAGTCCGAGGCCGGCCCGTTTGTGCTCTTCCGGCAGATTGCGGGGGCCATGGCCCGCCGCATCGTGTGGTACGTGAACGAAGGCGACGAAGTGAGCCAGGGTGAGGAGTTTGGCTTCATCAAGTTCGGCTCCCGCGTCGACATTTTCGTGCCCGTGGATACAGACGTGAAAGTGCAGATTGGCGAGAAGGTGAAAGGCGGCCAAACCGTCATTGCCCAGCTCAAGACGGAAACGCCTAGTCTTTTCTGAATCGCGGATTTTGCGGAGGATAGGATTACGCGGATTTTGGTGATGAGAGGGCGGCCGAAGGCTGCCTTCTTTATTTTGCCTCCTCCTCTTGAACGAAGTATGTGGGGGAGAAGAATAGCGGGTCCTTTTGTTTTTACTCCGTTTTCTTGCGGCTTTGCTGGCTTTTGACGAATCGTTTTATGCGCAGGCTAGGTTCGCCAAAATTTAGTAGCAAGCCTACTTCAAGCTGATAAGCGTTGAGATAGTTGATGATTTGGGCATGATGACTGCCATTAATTTCTGTTAAAGCTTTTAGCTCAACCAGTACATTATCTTCCACTAGAAAGTCTACCCGCCGTAGGCCAACTTCGTGGCCGTCGTAAAACAACGGCATCTCTATTTCACGGACGAAAAGCAGCCCGCTTTTTTCCATCTCTATAGCTAGGCAACGCTGGTAAATGACTTCCTGAAAACCGCTACCCATGCTTCGATGAACCTGCAAAGCGGCCCCAATAATCTTTTCGGTGATGGGCGTAAATCGACTATCCAGTGGCATAGTATGAGTAGTTTTAAGAATATTATTCAACTAAAATATCATCAATAGGCAATAACCATGCGCTGTCAGGAGAAAAAAATCAAACGGAATATCTAATAGATGAAAAGCAAAAGGCGACCAAAGGCCGCCTTCTCATCACCAAAATCCGCGTAATCCTACCCTCCGCAAAATCCGCGATTCAGAACCAAGTTGCTGCTAACTGCATCAGTTGCTCCAGGGCCTGCTGATCGTCGTGGTCGAAGTCGTTGAGTTGGTCGCTGTCTACGTCGAGTACGGCTACTACTTGGCCTTCTTTCAGCACCGGCACCACTATTTCCGACTTCGATTCAGAGCTGCACGCAATGTGACCGGGAAACTGCTCTACATCGGGCACGAGCAGCGTTTCGGCCCGCTCCCAGCTGCTGCCGCACACGCCCTTGCCGCGCCGGATACGGGTGCAGGCAATAGGCCCCTGGAACGGTCCAAGTACGAGTTCGTCACCTTTCACTAAATAGAAGCCCACCCAAAAAAAGCCGAAGGCTTGACGAAGCGCGGCGGTAGTGTTAGCGAGGTTGGCCGTCAAGTCTGGCTCGCCGGTGGTTAGGGCCTCAATCTGGGGCAAGAGTTGGCGGTATTGCTCTGCTTTCGTGAGCGTAGTGTCAAGGGTGAGTTCTTCGGCCATTTTAGTAAGGTGATGAGGTAACAGGTAACACGTGACAAGTAACAGGTGAGGAGGTGAAAAGGCCAGGATAAGCGAAGATGCCTGCTAGAAACAAGCATACTACCTGCCATTTGGCACGTGTTACCTCCTCACCTGTCACTTGTTACCTCTAATTTATATACACGAATAACTCGTCGTCGCCGAGGCGGGAATGTTCGCGTAGGCCGCTGAGGCCGGGCCGGGGTGCTGCTACGCCGCCGCCTATTCGGTGAGGGCTGCGTAGCACTCGGATTTCGTCCCAGAGGCCATCTTTCAGCAGCGAGTTGAGCACCGTGGGGCCGCCTTCCACCAGCACCGACTGCACGTTACGCAGGTAGAGGTTATTGAAAATCTGCGGAAATAAGTCTTCGGCCTCTGAGAGCATCACGTAGCCTACGTTGTCGCGGGTGGCCCGCTCGCGGTACGTGTACACCACCGTGGGCTGCTTGCCATCGAAGAGGTGATGGGTGGGCGGCAAACTCAGGTTTTTGTCAATGACAATGCGGGTTGGGTTGGGGCCGGGCCACTCGCGTACCGTCAGGTGCGGGTTGTCGTGCAGGGCGGTCCGGGTGCCTACCAGAATGGTCTGCTCCTCGGCGCGCCATTGGTGTACAGCCACGCGGGCCAGCTCCCCGCTGATTGACACCGTCTGAAAGTAAGGACCAGCCAGGTAGCCATCCGCCGTTTCGGCCCACTTGAGCACCACGTAAGGGCGCTTTTTCTCCTGAAACGTGAAGAAGCGCCGGTTCAGCCAACGTCCTTCGGCCTCCAGCACCCCAGTCTCGACTTGCACGCCCGCCGCCCGTAGCTTTTCTAGGCCCCGGCCCGCCACCAGCGGGTTAGGGTCGAGGTTACAGACAACGACTTCGGGAATGCCTTTTTCGATGAGCAAATCGGCGCAGGGCGGCGTTTTACCGTGGTGGGCGCAAGGCTCCAAGGTCACGTAGGCGCGACTGTGGGGCAAAAGCGCCGGATCGGCTACGGCGGCTACGGCATTCACTTCGGCGTGCGGACCGCCGTACTGCCGGTGCCAGCCTTCACCAATAATGCGGCCTTCGTGGGTGATAACGCAGCCGACCAGCGGGTTGGGCCGGGTATAGCCAGTGCCGAGCCGAGCCAGGTCGAGGGCGCGGCGCATCATCAGTAAGTCAAAGTCGGGCGGGAGCATGAGCGAAAGTAATCCGAAAGTCCGTTCCGCGCACATCTTCCCCCAAGCAGATCAAGTATGTAACGACGCACCTAAGGTCTGGCTACGTAGGAATTCATCAGCAGCTCGTAGTAACACTGGTTTCCGCGCTACTTTCGCCCTATGCCTACGCTCCGCCAGCACACCACTAACCTTGCCACCGCTTTGGAAACCGTGTACCCGTCGCCGGAAGCAGCCAGCATAGCCGGGTTGGTACTGGAGCATCTGCTGGGCCTCACGCCGCTGCAACGCCGCATGCAAGCCGCCGAAGAAGTGCCCGCGCCGGTGGCAGCTCGACTCTGCGAAATTCAGGAGCGGCTGCTGCGCCACGAGCCGGTACAATACGTGCTAGGCGTGGCGCACTTTGCCGGAATGGAGCTGGAAGTAACGCCCGCCACGCTCATCCCGCGGCCCGAAACCGAAGAGCTAGTGCAACTCATTGTGCGGGAGCAACGGGCGCGGCCGGCGCTGTCGGTGCTGGATGTGGGCACGGGCAGCGGCTGCATTCCGCTGGCGCTCTGCCAGGAATTGCAGCCCACCCGCGTCATAGCCGTCGACGTTTCGGCAGAGGCGCTGAAAGTAGCGCGGCGCAATGCCATCCGCTACGGCTGCGAAATCGACTTCCAGAGACTCGACATTCTGACGCAGGCTCCATCTGGACTTCTAGCGCAGACTTTGGATGTACTGGTGAGCAATCCGCCCTACGTGTTGGAAAATGAGCGGCCTTTGATGCGCCCCAACGTGCTGAACTACGAGCCCGCCACCGCATTGTTCGTGCCCAACCAGGACCCGCTGCTGTTCTACCGCCGCATTGCCGCGCTAGGCACCACGCTGTTGCGGCCGGGTGGAGCGCTTTACTTTGAAGTCAACGAGCAATACGCGGCCGAAGTGGTAGCGCTGCTGACTGCCCTAGGCTACGCCGGAGCTGCGGCTCAGCAGGATATGTTTGGGAAATACCGCATGGTGCGGGCCACAGCGTCGTAGTTAAGGCACTGCTGACAGTAGCGCGAAGCTCCAGCTTCGCGCCTCGTTGAACGACAAGCGTTAGTGCGGCGCAGTTACGTTCGTTCAACCTCAGCAACGACGCGCGAAGCCAGAGCTTCGCGCTACACTCTGCGCCAGCCGGTGTAACAACCCGAATCTGGCTGGCGACCCTGGCTGAAGCATATGCTACATAGGCCAAAAGCCCTACCTTTGCCGCCTGAACTGCCTGCCCTTCATGATTGACGCTCCTGCCTACTTCGCGCACCCAACCGCCGTCCTCGACGAAGGGTGCCGCATCGGCGCCGGCTGCCGGATCTGGCACTTCAGCCACCTCAGCCCCAGCTGCGAGCTAGGCGAAGGCTGTAGTCTGGGCCAGAACGTATTTGTGGCCGATGGCGTCCGGCTGGGCTGCAACGTGAAGGTGCAAAACAACGTGAGTCTCTACAGCGGTGTGGAATGCCACGACGACGTCTTCATCGGGCCGTCGGCGGTGTTTACCAACGTGCTCAATCCCCGCTCGGCCGTAATGCGCCGCCACGAATACCAGCCTACGGTGCTGGAGCGTGGCGTCAGTATCGGAGCCAACGCGACTATTGTGTGCGGCGTGCGGCTCGGCGAGTATGCCTTCGTGGGAGCCGGCTCCGTCGTCACGAAAGACGTGCTGCCGTACGCGCTGGTGTACGGTAATCCGGCCCGCCAACAGGGTTGGATGAGTGCCCACGGCCACCGGCTGGCTTTTGATGAAGCCGGCCGGGCCGCTTGTGTTGAGAGCGGCGTGCAGTATCAGTTAACTGACGGGCGTGTTTCCCGTATCAGCACCGAATCGTAAAGTTTCTAGTCTCTGGTAGTAACGTATCAGCCCAGACCTCAAGCCTAAAGTCCCCAAGCCCCCCATCGTGTACGAGCAACTACTTCGCAAAGAGGCCAAGCTGGCCGTTATCGGCCTCGGTTACGTGGGCTTGCCCATTGCCCTCGCGTTTGCCCGCAAAACTCAGGTCATCGGCTTCGACATCAATGCCCAGCGCGTGGAGTTGATGCGCAACCACGTAGACCCCAGCGGTGAGCTGGAAACTAAGGACTTCGAAGGCTGCGACATCACCTTTACCGACTCCCTAGAGGCGTTGCGCGAAGCCCGTTTCTACATCGTGGCCGTGCCTACGCCCATTGACGAGCACGCGCAGCCCGACCTCAAGCCGCTTCTCGGTGCTTCCACTACGGTGGGCAAAGTCATCAAGAAGGGCGACTACGTGGTGTTTGAAAGCACCGTCTACCCTGGCTGCACCGAAGACGACTGCATTCCGGTGATAGAAAAACTGTCAGGCCTGAAATTTCCCGAGGACTTCAAAGTAGGCTACTCGCCCGAGCGCATCAACCCCGGCGATAAGGAGCACACGCTTTCCAGCATCGTGAAGGTGGTAGCCGGCTGCGACGAGGAGTCGCTCGACGTTATCGCTAAAACTTATGAATTGGTGGTCGATGCGGGCGTGCACCGCGCCAGTTCCATTAAAGTAGCCGAGGCCGCCAAAATCATCGAAAACACGCAACGCGACGTGAACATCGCGCTGATGAACGAGTTGTCGATGATTTTCGACCGGATGAGCATCAACACCTACGAGGTGCTCGAAGCCGCCGGTACGAAGTGGAACTTCCTCAAATTCTCGCCCGGTCTCGTTGGCGGCCACTGCATCGGCGTCGATCCGTATTACCTCACCTACAAAGCCAAGGAGCTAGGCTATGATGCCAAGGTGATACTCTCGGGCCGCACCACCAACGACAACATGGGAGCTTACATCGCGCGCAAAACCGTGCAGATGATGATTAAAAAGGGCAAGGACGTGGCCCGGAGCCGGGTGCTGGTGATGGGCGCTACCTTCAAGGAAAACGTGGAAGATATCCGCAACTCCAAAGTGGCCGACGTAATTCAGGAACTGAGAAATTTCTCCGTGAACGTCGACATCGTGGACCCGCACGCCGATTCTGACGAGTTGCACCACGAATACGGCTTCCGCCTGACTCCCGCCAGCGAGCTGCGCAACGACTACGACGCCGTGATTGTCGCCGTCAGCCACCAGCCCTACACCCAGCACGACGAAGCCTACTTCCAGTCCATCACCTCCGACAACGCCGTACTGGTCGACATCAAAGGCCTGTTCCGCGGCAAAGTGCAGGAAATGCAGTACTGGAGCCTGTAAGTTGAATTGTTGCATTGCTTAATGGTTAAATGGTTGGTCGTTCAACGAGTGGTCAGAACGACCAACCATTTAATCATTAAGCCATTAAACCATTAACCATGGAACGCACGAAAATACTTGTAACCGGCGGCGCGGGCTATATTGGTTCGCACGCGGTAGTTGAGCTGTACGAGGCCGGTTTTCAGCCGGTTATTGTTGATAATTTCAGCAATTCGCAGGAGTCGGTGCTGGATGGTATCGAGGCCATTCTGGGCGCGAAAGTGCCGGCGCACCGCATCGACTGCAACGATGTAGAAGCCTTGCGCGCGGTGTTTGCTGAGGAAGGCAACCTGCGCGGGGTTATTCACTTCGCCGCTTTTAAAGCCGTGGGCGAGTCGGTGCAGAAGCCGCTGGAATACTACCAGAACAACGTGGGCTCCCTAATTGCCTTGCTGACGGTGATGCGCGAGTTTGGGGTGGAGGCGCTGGTGTTTTCCTCATCGTGCACCGTGTATGGCATTCCTGACCAGCTGCCCGTTACGGAGCAGACGCCGACCAAGAAAGCTACCTCACCGTACGGCGCCACCAAGCAGATGTGCGAAGACATCCTCAACGATGTGGCCGTCGCGCCGGGCAATAAGCTGCGCACCATTCTGCTGCGCTATTTCAACCCGATTGGGGCCCACGCTTCGGCCCGTATTGGAGAGTTGCCGCTGGGAGTGCCCAACAATCTGGTGCCGTTTATTACTCAGACGGCCGCTGGTATTCGGGAGCAAATCACGGTGTACGGCAACGACTACGACACGCCCGACGGCTCCTGCGTCCGCGACTATGTACATGTTGTAGACCTGGCAAAAGCCCACGTGGTAGCCGTACAGCGGCTGCTCGATGGTAACGGCGCGGCCGTGGAAACCTTCAACGTCGGTACAGGTCGGGGCAACACGGTGCTGGAAGTGATTCACACTTTCGAGGAAGCCACCGGCCAAAAGCTCAATTACCAAATTGGGCCCCGCCGCGCCGGCGACGTGCCCGCCATCTACGCCGACGTCACCAAGTCGACGAACGAGCTAGGTTTCAAAACCACCGCTACCTTAGCTGAAGCATTGGCCAGCTCCTGGAAGTGGCAACAGTCGTTGAATGGCTAAATGGCTGAAGTGTTAAATGGTTGATTGTTCAATGAGTAACAGAACGATCAGCCATTTAACCATTAAGCAATGCAACACTTGAACAAATGAAAATTATCATCACCGGCGGGGCCGGCTTCATCGGGTCGCACGTGGTGCGCCTGTTCGTCACGAAGTACCCAGAGTATCAGATTCTGAACCTGGACGCGCTGACCTACGCCGGCAACCTCGAAAACCTGCGCGACATTGAAGATGCGCCAAACTACCGCTTGGTAAAAGGCGACATCACCGACCAGGCTTTCGTGGACCAGCTCTTTGCCCACGAAGAGCCCGACGCCGTGATTCACCTGGCCGCCGAGTCGCACGTGGACCGTTCGATTACGGACCCGTTGGCTTTCGTGAAGACCAACGTGCTAGGTACGGTGCACCTGCTGAATGCCGCCAAGAACCTGTGGAAGCCGCTGGGCTACGAAGGCAAAACCTTCTACCACGTGAGCACCGACGAGGTGTACGGCTCCCTGGAAATGGGCCCGGAGATGTTCACGGAAGAAACGGCCTACGATCCTCGCTCCCCGTATTCGGCCTCAAAAGCAGCTTCCGACCATTTTGTGCGGGCTTGGTACCACACCTACCACATGCCGGTGAAGCTGAGCAACTGCTCCAATAACTACGGCCCCAACCACTTCCCCGAAAAGCTGATTCCGCTGGCCATTCACCGCATCCGCACCGGCCAGCCCGTGCCCGTGTACGGCAAAGGCGAAAACGTGCGCGACTGGCTATTCGTGAAAGACCACGCCACCGCCATTGACGCCGTTTTCCACCAAGGCAAAGTGGGCGAGACCTACAACATTGGGGGCGTGAACGAGTGGAAGAACCTCGATCTTATTCACCTGCTTTGCGACACGCTGGACCAAAAAACCGGCCAGCCGCAGGGCACCTCGCGCAAGCTCATCACCTTCGTCGCGGACCGCGCCGGCCACGACCTACGTTACGCTATCGACTCCAGCAAAATCATGAACGAGCTGGGCTGGAAACCGTCTGTAACGTTCGAGGAAGGCCTTTCGCAAACCGTAGACTGGTACCTCGAAAACACGGAGTGGCTGGAGCACGTGACCAGCGGCGCCTACCAGAGCTACTACCAGCAGCAGTACGGTAATTGATGTGTTGATTGGGTGATGTGCTCATGTGCTGATGTCGTCCTCAATCAGCGAACCAGCACATCACCCAACCAGCACATGAGCACATCAATCAATCAGCACATCAACTAAGTGTACAACACTCCATTTCACGACCAGCCGCTCGATAATCTGGCTTTTCTGGTGACCGGCGGGGCCGGCTTCATTGGTTCCAATCTGGTGGAATATCTGCTCAAGTACGGTGCCAAAGAAGTACGCGTGCTCGATAACTTTTCCAATGGCTTCCGCAAGAACGTGGCGCTGTTTGAAAGCAACCCAGCTCTGCGCGTCATCGAAGGCGACATCCGGGACCGGCAGGCCTGCGTGGATGCTTGCCAGGGAATTGATGTGGTGCTGCACCAGGCCGCGTTAGGTTCTGTGCCACGTTCCATCAACGACCCCATCACGAGCAACGACGTGAACGTGGGCGGTTTCGTGAATATGTTGGTAGGCGCGAAGGAAGCCGGTGTGAAGCGCTTCGTGTACGCCGCTTCCAGCTCTACTTACGGCGACCATCCGGCCCTGCCCAAAGTGGAAGACCAAATTGGCAAACCCCTCTCGCCCTACGCCGTCACGAAGTACGCCAATGAGCTGTACGCTGATGTGTTTGGCAGGACTTATGGCATGGAAATCATTGGGCTGCGCTACTTCAATATCTTCGGCCCGCGCCAAGACCCAAATGGTGCCTACGCCGCCGTGATTCCGCTTTTTATTGATGCCGTGCTGGAAGGCAAGCCCCCGCGTATGAATGGTGACGGTGGCCAGACCCGTGACTTCACTTTCGTAGAGAACTGCGTGCAGGCCAACATCAAAGCCGCCTTGGTGCAGAACCCCGCCGCCGTAAACCAGGTCTACAACATTGCCGTGGCCGACCGTACGTCGCTCAACGATCTGTTCAACATCCTCAAGGAAGAAGCCGGCTCCAACATCACCCCCGAGTACGGCCCCGACCGTCCCGGCGACATCCGCGACTCCCTGGCTGACATCAGTAAAGCTCAAACACTGCTCGGCTACAACCCGCAGATCCGTATCCGGGAAGGCTTGCAACAGACGCTGAGTTGGTTTCGGGCCAATGAGGAGTTTATTGCCGAACGTAATTAATCGTTGCGCAAAAGCATCAACAGCCACTCAGACGGAGCTTAATGGGAACTTGGGGCAGCGGCAATTTTGATAGTGATGACGCGCTTGACTACTTAGGCCACATTGCCAACCCTTTGGTAGAAAAGCTACTGGAAGTAGTAGAAAATCCGGAGCTAGCGGAGGCCGATGAAGAAAGCAACCGATGTATGGCAGCAGTAGAAATTCTAACTATACTGAGCCAGCACTATTGTGATAAGCGACTCAACCCTCAACTAGTCATGGATTGCCGACACACGGTGCTGACTCAATGGGACGAAACTATTGATGAGCTGGACCCCGACCCAGAATACAAAGTTGCGCGACGCCAGGTTATGGAGCAATCATTCGACAAGTTGCTGGCAGTTGTGAAACGCTGGTAGGATTGCTAGACACTCTACACCAGTTTCTTCTAATCTCCACTTTCCATCCCTCATCCTCAACCATGAAAGGCATTATTCTCGCCGGCGGCTCCGGCACTCGCTTGCACCCGCTCACGCTGGCCGTCAGCAAGCAGCTCATGCCGGTGTACGATAAGCCGATGATTTATTACCCGTTGTCGATTCTGATGATGGCGGGCATCAAGGACATCCTCATCATCACGACGCCCCACGACCAGGCGCAGTTTCAGAAGCTGCTCGGCGATGGCAAGAGCTTAGGTTGCAACTTTCAATACACCATTCAGGAAGTGCCCAACGGACTGGCGCAGGCTTTCGTACTCGGAGCCGACTTCATCGGGCAGGATAAAGTAGCCTTGGTACTCGGCGACAACATCTTTCACGGCGAAGGCATGCAAGAGCTGCTCAAAGCCAATAACAATCCTGACGGCGGTGTGGTCTATGCCTACCACGTACAGGACCCGGAACGCTACGGTGTAGTTGAGTTCGACGGCGACAACAAGGCCCTCAGCATTGAGGAAAAGCCTGCTCAGCCCAAGAGCAACTACGCCGTGCCGGGCCTCTATTTCTACGACAACGAAGTGGTGGAAATTGCCCGCAACCTAAAGCCGAGCTCCCGCGGCGAATACGAAATAACCGATGTGAACCAAGAGTACCTGCGCCGCGGTAAGCTGAAAGTAGGCATCCTGGGCCGCGGCACCGCTTGGCTCGATACGGGTACTTTCGAGAGCCTGATGCAAGCTGGTGAATTTGTGCGGGTGCTGGAGCAGCGCCAAGGACTGAAAGTGGGTTCCATCGAAGAAGTTGCCTACCGTCAAGGCTTCATCGACGCTGACCAGCTGCGCCGAATTGCGGAGCCACTGCGCAAAAGTGGCTATGGAGACTACCTCATGCGTCTGCCTGAGCAGTTGCTGTTTTGAGTATATAGTGCCTGGTACATAGTGCTTGGTGCTTAGACCACACTTAGACACTTAGATGTAGTCTAAGCACCAAGCACTATGCACTCAGCTCTAAAACAGAGCCCCAGCCAGCAAACCAGCCATCACAATTAGATAGGAGGGTATCTTCTCCGAGAGCAACACCAAGAAGGTAGCGCCGATAAGCGTCAGGTTGATGGGCGTATCGGGGAGAGGATGGTAGAGCAGGAACACGGCCGCGCACACCAACCCCGCCGATACGGCATTCACACCTTCCAACGAAGCTTTTACCACGCGGTACTGCTTGAGTTGGTCCCAGAACCGAATCAGGAAAAAGATAAGCAGCGTACCAGGCATGAAAATACCCGCCGCCGCTACTAAGGCTCCCACCACTTGCCCGCCGAGCCCGTATTCGCGCATAGCCAGCGCCCCAATGTAGGAGGCAAAGGCGAAATTGGGCCCCGGCAAAGCCTGCGTAAGCCCATAGCCCGACAGGAATTCGGAGGCCGACAAATACTTCTTGAACTCTACAAACTCGGCGAAAAGCAGCGGCGCCAGTACCTGCCCGCCACCAAACACCAAGCTGCCGTTGCGGTAGAAATTCTCGAACAGCAAGATGGGCAGCTTGCGCGTGTAGTGGCCTAGCACGGCAGCCCCCACAAACACCCCGCCCCAAAGCATAAAGTTGGCCCACTCGATACGGAGCGGCTGTTTGTCGGCAATGGAGGCGTGCTTGCGGTAGCGAAACGTGGTGATAAGGCCACCGCTTAGCAGCAGCAACGGCAGCACCGAGGGCAACTGAAACCGGTAGGCTAGCATGGCCGCGCCCACCATCAGCGCCACCGACGTTTTGGTGTGAATCACCTTCTCGGCAATCTTGTAGGCCGAGTACGCCACGAACCCCACTGCAATGGGCTGAATAAACTGCACCAGATGCATGACCTGCTCCCGGTTGAGGTAGCTCATAGCTAGGCCGGCGGAAGTCATGAGGAGTACGGCCGGCAACGCCCAGATCAGCAGCGTAAGGTAAGCCAGGTTGGGCCCGCCTAGCCGGAAACCGATGGCCGTAATAGTTTGCGTGGAGGTGGGGCCGGGCAGCAATTGGCAGAGCGCCATGATTTCTAGCAACTCCGCCGAGGTAAGGTAGCGGCGTTTGTCTACAAGCAGGCGCAGCATCATGGCCGTGTGCGCCTGCGGGCCACCAAAAGCCGTGACGCTCAACGCCGCCACGTCTTTCAGAAAGATGATGCCCCGCACCCGCCGCGTCCGAACCCCTTTCCGGCGCGGAGGAGGCGCAAGCTGTACGGGCGGTGGGGTTTCGAGCACCGGCTTACTGGTTTCTGGTTTAGGCCACATGGGTAAGTACGCAAAAAACGGCTAGTTCCCCCAGGAAACCAGCCGTTTTTTACAATAAAATCGGGAGTAGTGTTTTTGACTAGCTACTTGAATCTCAACTAGAAGCCGGCAGCCAATGCCTTGAAAACCTACTTCTTCTTTAGTCCCAGCTCAATGAGCCGCTCATTGAGAAACTCGCCTGCCGTAATATCGGCCTGCTGCTTGGGGTTGTCGGTTGTAACGCAGCTTTCCAGCGCGGCCAGACTCATTTCGGAGCGCGGGTGCATAAAGAACGGTACCGAAAAGCGCGACGAGTTCATCTTTTCGCGCGGCGGGTTCACTACGCGGTGAATGGTGCTTTTGAGCACGCCGTTGGTGAGGCGTTGCAGCATATCGCCCACGTTCACTACAATTTGGTCGGGGAGGGCCGTAATCGGAATCCAGTGGCCGTCGCGGCGGAGCACTTGCAGGCCGTCGGCGGAGGCACCCATGAGCAGCGTAATCAAGTTAATGTCGCCGTGCTCGGCGGCGCGCACGGCATCAGCCGGTACCGCGTCGGGGTTTTCGATGGGGAAATAATGGATGGGGCGCAGGATGCTGTTGCCGTTGCGCACCTTGTCGTCGAAGTAGTTTTCGGGCAGGTTCAGGTACAGTGCGATGGCGCGCAACACATCTTTGCCGGCCGCTTCGAGGGTTTTGTAGGTGGTAAAGGTGCTTTGTTGGAAACCGGGCACTTCGGCCGGCCAAATATTGTCGGGGTATTCGGCGCCGATGGGGTCATTGGCATCGTCTACTTCCTGGCCCACGTGGTAGAATTCTTTCAGGTCGCCGGTGTTGCGGCCCTTGGCGTGCTCCTTGCCTTTGCCGGTGTAGCCGCGCTGCCCGGCTAAGGCGGGGTTCTCGTAGCGCTGCTTTACATCGTCGGGCAAGGAGAAGAAAGCTTTCACATCGGCGTAGAGAGCGGCCGTCTGCTCATCGGTGAGGCCGTGGTTTTTGAGCGCCACGAAGCCGATGTTCTGATAGGCTTCGCCGAGCTGCTGTACGAACTGGGCCTTACGCGCCGGGTCGCCGGAACGGAAGTCGGCGAGGTCGAGGGAGGGAATTTCTTCCAGCAGTTTGTCTTCCATCTTGGAAACTTACTATACTTTTGGACAATGAATGCGTACTGCGCAAGGTACTCAAAAAACCAACGTTTTGCCGGAGCCAGTGCGTGTTGCGCCCCTACCTGTTCCGGCTTTCTCCCGTCTATTTCCCCTCTTCATGAAATCATTTACTCTCCTGCTCGGGTCGGCTGTAGTGTTGAGCCTGGCCGCCTGCGACGCCGCCAAGCAGCAGTCGGATGCCACTAGCTCCGCCACCGCCGAGGTAACGACCACCACCCCGGCAACTCAGGAAAAGAACGGCATTCGGGTTACGCCCTTCAGCGACTCCCCCAAATTCCCGGAGGCGCAGCTTACGCTTCGGACCCCTGCCGCTGGCTCCTCGGTGCCTAGTGGCGCCGTGGCTTTTGACTATAGCCTAACGAATTTTCAGCTTACCAAAATGACCGGCGGCGCGCACGCCGAACACCTGGCTAATTCGCAGAAAGGGCAGCACATCCACAACATCGTGGACAATGAGCCTTACACGGCCCACTACGAAACCAAGTTCACCAAGAACATCGTCGATGGCCAGCACGTGGTGCTCTCCTTCTTGTCGCGCTCCTACCACGAGAGCCTCAAGCACCGCGGTGCCTACGACCTGCGCGTCGTGACGGTGGGCCAGGCGGCTCCCGGCACGCCCACCTTCGACCCGAAAGCGCCGCATCTGTTCTACAGCCGACCCAAAGACACTTACACCGGCAAAGATGCCGCCCGTGTGATGCTGGACTTCTACCTCGTCAACGCGACGCTGGAACCAGGCGGCACGCAAGTCCGGGCTACCATCAACGGCTCCGAATTCATGCTCGACCAGTGGGCTCCCTACATGATGGAAGGTTTGCCGATGGGCGAAAACACCGTGAAGCTCGAACTCGTGGATGCCAGCGGTAATTTGATTCCTGGTCCCTTCAACTCCGTGACGCGCACTTTCTCGTTGCAGCCCTAACAGCTCAAGAAGTCGGCGTCAAGTCTAAAGCCAACTGCCCGTTTTCCGTTTACCGGAAAGCGGGCAGTTGGCTTTAGAGAAGCCTGCCGCTGAAGACGGAAACGGGGAACTCTCGACGGTCAGAATTCTCTTCATATAGGACGAAAGCGGTACGGAGGGCGCAAAGAAGGGGCTTCGTCTGGACAGGAGCCGCAATGGACAGGATATTTCCTGTATTCGTCAAAAATTAAACAGCTCAGTTTACGGGTATGCGTACCTTTGAAATTCTTGCGGCAGGCTACCGAAACTTCGGGGCCTTAGCTAACGTCTCAAGCTGGTCGGGAACGTGTTTTGGGCTTGGGCGGGAGTCGCAAGCTGTTAGTTTTTCCAGTCAGCTTATGCGTATTCAAAAACTATTAGTGTCGGCAGGTTTGGTTCTTGGCCTTGCGGCAAGCGCACAGGCACAGCACGCCGTATGGGCCGCCAAAGTAACTGCCGTTTCGTCGCAGAAGGCAGAAGGTAAAGCCGATTTTTCGCCCGATAAAGTGCTGGGCGAGCCCAACGCGCGGCCGTTAGGCCAAGTCAGCAACGAGGCGTGGATTCCGCGCAAGGAAAGCAGCGATGAGTATATCGAAGTGCGCTTCGTGAAGTCGCTGATAGCCCGGCAGGTAACGGTGGTGGAGAATTTTAACCCGGGTTCCGTGTCCAGCATCGAGTTGATTGATACGCGCGGGCAGAAGCACCAAGTGTACGAAAACGAAAATCCTGGCCCTATTCCAGAGCAGTTTCGCACGCTACAGGTTACGTTTTCGCCGGGTACCTACCGCACCATTGGCGTGCTCGTGACCATGAACACCAAAGCCGTAGACGGCGTGAACCAGATTGACGCCATTGGCATTGCCGACGTGGCCGAGGAGATGGTGAAGAAGGAGTTCAAGACCCAGAAAAATGGCCCGAAGTACGACTCGACCATGGTGAACCTGGGGCCGACGGTCAACTCCCGGTACGTCGATACGCACCCAGTTATTTCGCCCGATGGCCGCACGCTATTTTTTGCCCGGCAGGAAAGTCCACAAAACTCCGGCGGCTCCGAAGACGTGCAGGATGTGTGGTACAGCACGCTGGCCAATGCTAAAACCAAGGCTTGGAATCCAGCCAAAAACATCGGCAGCCCCGTTAATACGCCCGGTCCGAACGGCTTGGCTTCGGTATCGTCGGACGGTAATACGGCGGTGCTCATCAACGTCTACAACGAGGACGGCTCGTTGGACCCGAAGGGACTGAGCATGACCAAGCGTACTAAATCGGGGTGGAGCCGGCCGCAGCAGATCAAGATTGATGATTTCTACAACGACGACCCCGAAAACGTCGATTATTTCTTGGGTACTTCGGGCAAGGTGCTACTGATGGCGGTGCAGCGCAAAGACGGGCAGGGCGAGCAAGACTTATTCGTGAGCTTCATCAACAGGGATGGCAAGTCGTGGACCAAGCCGCGCAATCTGGGTCCCATCATCAACACCAAAAAGCCGGAGTTTGCGCCCTTCCTCGCCGCCGACGGCAAAACGCTGTACTTCGCTTCGGAAGGCCACGGCGGCTATGGTAAGAGCGACGTTTTCTGCGCGAAGCGCCTCGACAACACTTGGACCAACTGGACCAAGCCGCGCAACCTGGGCCCAAACGTCAACTCCACTGACTTCGATGCTTACTACGTGGTGTCGGCGGCCGGGGAAGATGCATACTTGGTATCGGCACGTAACGGGACGGACGGCTCGAAAGACATTTTCCGCATTGGCCTCACGCCGCAATTCAAACCCGAAGTAGTAACGCTGGTGCGCGGGCGGGTGTTAGATGCTTCAACTAAGAAGCCAGTGCCAGCCACCATCAGGTACGAAAACCTACTGACAGGTGAGGAAATTGGCGTGGCCGAAACCAACCCCGTGGATGGCACTTACACCATCGTGCTGCCTTCAGGCATTCAGTACGGCTACCGCGCCGAAGCACCGAACTATCTGGCTGAAGCCGACAACCTCGACGTGACGGACCGCCAGAAGTATTCCGAAGTAACGCAGGACTTGTTCCTGGTGCCCTTCGCCGTGGGCCAGACCATCAAGCTCAACAACATCTTCTTCGCGCAGAGCAAGTATTTCCTGCGCGAGAATTCCTTTCCCGAATTGCAACGCCTAGTGCGCACAATGAAAGACTACCCCACGGTAGAAATCAAGCTGGAAGGCCACACCGACAACCAAGGCGACCCGGCTCTTAACCTCAAACTCAGCCAGGACCGCGTAAATGAGGTGAAGAAATATCTCGTGCAGAAAGGCGTTAACAGTGCCCGCATCACTACCGAAGGCTTCGGCGACACCAAACCCGTAGCCAGCAACGACCAGGAAGACACCCGCAAACTCAACCGCCGCGTAGAATTCCGCATCACGAAGAAATAGCCGCCTGTCATTGCGAGGAGGCACGACATTCCGCGCATCAAGCGGCGTCAATCCTTCCTCTCAAAGCTGAAAACTTACGGAAGCGCAAAGCCCTCTGGCGTTAGGTTAGCAACCTATTTCCAGAGGGCTTATCTGTTAGGGTCGCTTGTCTCGCAGAGAGGAAAGATTGCTTCGTCGTGCCTCCTCGCAATGACAAGAGGTTACGACAGTCGGGTTTCGTCGCGGCCGGGTTTGCTGCTGCTGCTTTGGTTGCCGGGGTTGGCTATGGCGTCGCGCATGTCGGTGTCGGACTGAATGTTGCGCATTTTGTAGTAGTCCATGATGCCTAGGTTGCCGGAGCGGAAGGCTTCGGCCATAGCCTTTGGGATTTCGGCTTCAGCGTCTACCACGCGGGCTTTGGCTTCCTGCGTTTTGGCGCGGTTTTCCTGCTCCACGGCCACAGCCATAGCACGGCGCTCTTCGGCTTTGGCTTCGGCTACTTTCAAGTCGGCGGTGGCTTGGTCTATTTGCAGCTTGGCGCCAATGTTTTCTCCGATGTCGATGTCGGCAATATCAATGCTGAGGATTTCGAAGGCCGTGCCCGCGTCAAGGCCTTTGTGCAACACCAGCTTCGAGATTTGATCGGGATTTTCGAGCACTTCTTTGTGCGACTTCGACGAGCCAATGCTGGTCACGATACCCTCGCCAACGCGAGCGAGAATGGTTTCTTCACCGGCGCCGCCCACAAGCTGCGCAATGTTAGCACGCACTGTTACGCGGGCTTTGGCAATGAGCTGAATACCATCTTGCGCCACGGCCGCCACATTGGGCGTATTAATAACCTTCGGGTTAACGGAGGTAGTAACGGCTTCGAATACGTCGCGCCCGGCGAGGTCGATGGCGGTGGCTTGCTTGAAAGAAAGCGGAATGTTGGCTTTATCAGCCGAAATCAGAGCTTTAATGACGCTTGGGACATTACCACCGGCCAGGTAGTGCGTTTCCAAGTCGTTAGCCGACATCTCTAGTCCCGCTTTGGTGGCTGTAATAAGCGAGTTGACGATAAGAGAAGGCGGCACCTTGCGCACCCGCATAAACGCCAGTTGGAACAGGCTCACCCGCACTCCCGAAAACAACGCCGTAATCCAGAGGCTGATGGGGAAGAAGTACAGAAACACCAGCAGCGCAATGGCCCCGATGGCAAGAGGGAAGAGGGGGAAGTTCATGCCGGAAGATAGTGATTTATTGATGTGCTGAGTGGTTGATGTGCTTATATGCTGATTCGGGGCTGTATGCGTGGAGGCAACTGTTCCAGCAGCCTATCCAAGCAGTGAAAACGCTTGAAAATTAAGTAGGAAGTCAAAGGCGTTATGCTTCGATACGCCTAGCATAACCGCCCAGTATGCGCTGGCCGACTTTCTGAATAGCGTCAGTTACTAGGTGCCGTGACAATCAGACCACTCAATCAGCACATGAGCACATCAACTCGTCAGCACATTATCGCTCCTTTCCACCACTATCCGATTCTGCTCGATCTTCAGCACCCGTACCTCGGCCCCCGCTGGTACAAATTCGCCACGGGTCGTGACTTCGCGCCGGTCGTCTTCAAACAGCACGGTGCCAGCTGGGCGCAAGGCAGAAAGCGTACGGCCAGTGGTGCCGGGCTGCACGTCCGGGCGCCGGACATCACGCACGCGGCTGTCATTCACATCAGTAAGGGCCACACGGGCGAGGTTTTTGGGCCGGAGTCCAATGTAAACTAGCAGCGCCGTAACGGCCAGCGACGAGACCAGCAGCACGTGGCCGGTGTTGGAGCCTAGGTCGCGGTAGGCAAACCAGACACCGGCCGCCAGCAGCCCAAATCCTACCAAGCCTACCACCGTGGTACCAGGAATAAAGATGACTTCGGCCGCCAAGAACACCAAGCCAAAAAGCAAAAGCAGCGCAACGGTAAGCCAGTCCATATAAGTGAGAGGTTAGGTTGGGAAAAGATACGCAGAAAGCCAGCTTCGCAGACATCACCAGCTCTGAGTTGCCGCGCCCTTGCTACATTTTCTACAGAAGGCAGCTCCTAGCTTTTGGTTTGCTGAAACCACAATAAGGCCATATACAACCTGCTATGCGTGAAGCAATGAGCGCAGCATGATGCGGCAGTGGGCCCGGGAGGGCAAGGATAATTTGCACGCAACCCCTGTTTTTGGCTGCCTATTAGATAGGGGCCTCGTATGCAGCACTATGATGCAACAACGCGAAGTAACCGACAACAAAAACACCATCTGGACGTGCGTGCAAGCCTATACTGGCGGCCTAGCTAGCAATGCCACCGAGCAAGCCGCTAAGCGCGCCGAAACCGACGAAGGAACGGTAACGGTGGTCTGCACGCCTAGCGGTGGCGCGCAAACCGTACGCCTAGAACTGGAAAGCAACTGGCTGGAAAACCTTTCGGACGAGGAACTAGCCAACGCTATTCAAGCCGAGCAGTGAGTTTAACCCGCAAAAAGCGTAAATGCGGTCTGCTTTAATAGGCGATAATACAACGAGGCCCCGACTACACTAGTCGGGGCCTCTCGCTCTCACTTATGCGCCGTTCTGCCGTCTAATAGGCTCTGGCAAAGTATACGCGGCGCTTGGAGGGTTTGCCGGTCAGTATGTCCACGCCGTCCTCGTCGGCTTCGTTGAGGGCCATGCAGCGGATGGTGGCTTTGGTTTCCTCTTTGATTCGTTCTTCAGTTTCGGAAGTGCCATCCCAGTGCGCCACCACGAAGCCGCCTTCGCCTTCCAGCGCCTGCTTGAACTCCTCGTAGGTATCAACGCGGGTGGTGTGGGTTTCGCGGAAGTGCAGCGCCCGGCGGTAGATGCTGCTCTGGATATCGTCGAGTAGCGCGGCCACGCTGTTCACGATGTCGTTCAGGGGCAGATTCATTTTCTCCTTGGTGTCGCGGCGAGCTACTTCCACGGTGCCGGCGTCGAGGTCGCGCATACCCACGGCCAAGCGGACGGGTACGCCTTTCAACTCCCATTCCGCAAACTTGAAACCTGGGCGCTCGGTGTCCCGGTCGTCTATCTTCACCGAGATGCCCCGTTCTGCCAAGCCTAGCTGCATCGGGCGGATTCGCTCCAGCAACTCATCTAGCTGGCCGGTTTTGTAGATGGGCACAATAACCACCTGAATAGGAGCCAGCTTGGGCGGCAGCACCAGGCCTTCGTCGTCGGAGTGGGCCATAACGAGGGCACCCATGAGGCGCGTGCTCACGCCCCAGCTCGTGCCCCATACGTACTCCAAACCGCCTTCTTTGTTGGCAAACTGCACGTCAAAAGCCTTGGCGAAGTTCTGGCCGAGAAAGTGCGAAGTGCCAGCTTGCAGCGCCTTGCCATCCTGCATCAGCCCTTCGATGCAATACGTGTCTTCGGCCCCAGCGAAACGCTCGTTCTCCGTCTTCACGCCCTTCACGACGGGCAGCGCCATCCATTCTTCCGCGAACTGCGCGTATACGTCCAGCATCTGGCGGGTTTCGGCCACGGCTTCATCGGCGGTGGCGTGGGCCGTGTGGCCTTCCTGCCACAGAAACTCGGCGGTGCGCAGAAACAAGCGGGTACGCATTTCCCAGCGCACCACGTTAGCCCACTGGTTGATGAGCAGCGGCAAGTCGCGGTAACTCTGCACCCAGTTTTTATACGTGCTCCAGATGATGGCTTCCGAGGTCGGGCGCACCACTAACTCTTCTTCCAACTTGGCGTTGGGGTCGACGCGCAGCTTGCCGGGCTGATCGGGGTCGGCCTGGAGGCGGTAGTGCGTTACGACGGCGCACTCTTTGGCGAAGCCTTCGGCGTTTTTTTCCTCGGCCTCAAACAAGCTTTTGGGCACGAACAGCGGGAAATAAGCATTCTGGTGGCCCGTGCGCTTAAACATATCATCGAGAGTGCGCTGCATCTTTTCCCAGATGGCGTAGCCATAGGGCTTGATAACCATGCAGCCGCGCACGGCCGAGTTTTCGGCCAGGCCAGCGCGTTTCACCAACTCATTGTACCACAGGGAATAGTCATCTTCCCGCTTGGGCAAACTTTTGCTCATGTTTCAAGTATCTTTGGTAAGATTGAAAAGTTCCGGGTTTGGCCTAAAATTTGTCTAGAGAAATCCGGCACCGTTTCGGCGTCAAATTACGTTATTAAACCGGAGCCTGCCGCCACAGTCTGTCTATTCGCGTAGGCAAGGCTTTCGCAGCTCATACGCTCTTCACTTTGCCAGCCTTTCTTTTGCCTTAGCCGCCATGAAAAACTACTTTCCCACTTTACTGCCGGCCCTGGCCCTGCTCACGCTGGGTAGCTGCGCCGGCACCGCCGCTCTTTCCTCCACGGAAAACGACGGAGTGTACTATTCTTCCCAAGACCGCACCACGCAGAACGCGCAAGCAGTAGCTTCCACTACTCAGCCAGCTGAATCTGCTACCGGCGACGATATCACCAACCCGGAGTACAACGGCCAAGGCAACTCGTCTTCGTCATCGGCGGGTAGCACAGAGTATTACGACGACGATTATGCGTATTCGTCGCGGATTCGGCGGTTTCACCAGCCCTATTACCGCGGCTTTGGTTATGGCTACAACGACTTTATCTACGCCGACCCTTTCTGGTACGGGGGCCCAGCCTACTACTCGGCCTGGGGACCAAGCTATGACTACTACTACCCGTTCTGGGGGCCGAGCTACTATGGCGGCAGCTACGTGAACATCAACATCGGCTTTGGCAATCCTTACTGGGGCCGCCCGTGGGGCTGGAACCGCTATGGCTACGGCTATAACCGTGGCTTCTATGATGGCTTCTACGGTAGCCCATATGGTGGATATGGTGGTGGCTACGGTTATGGTGGCGGTGGCTATTACGGCGGTGGTTACGGCGGTGGCGGTTACTATGGCGGTGGCAACTATAATGGCGGCACGGTACGTAACGTACGGTATGGTCCTCGCACTAGCCGCAGCGCTGAAGCCACTACGGCAGGCCGCACTTCCACTAACGGCACAACTCCCAGCGGCGGACGGGGTCGCGTAAACCAGGGCGGCATTGTTGCGCCAGGTGGCACCAGCACTACAAATGGGGTAGTAGGCACCACGCCGAACACCGTAGGCCGGAGCAGCGACCGTGTAGTAGATGCCGCTCCAGCCCCTTCTGCTCCAGCCACCCGAGGAGGCCGGGGCCGTATGCAGGCTGCTGACCAAGCTACCGACCAAATCACTGGTAACCAAAGCAACCCAGCTATTCGTTCTCAGCGTCTGCAGGATGCCGCTACCGAAACTCCCGCTCCTACCCCAACGCGCGCCAATGAACCCCGCCGCTGGCGGGTAGCGCAGGACGTTGGCACTAGCGACCAATCGGCTCCTGCTCCCGACTACTCGCAACCTCGTCGGAGCCGCAGCATTTTCAACTCCGAGCAGAGCCAGAGCAGCGGCCAAAGCGCTGAACAGCCTGGACGCCGTCAAGAGCAGCAACGCACGTATGAAGCGCCCACGCGTAGTTACGAGGCTCCTCAGCGCACATACGAAGCTCCTCAACGCAGCTACGAGCAGCCAAGTCGTTCCTCCGAGCCTTCCCGGAGCTATTCGCCCCCATCGGGCGGTGGTGACAATGGTGGAAGCAGAGGCGGTGGAGGTGGCGGCCGTGGCCGCGGCAACTAATGCCCTTTGATCGGAAACTGAATCAGTGACGGGCCGCATGGCGGCCGCCTTCCTTTCCTAAAATGAAAAACCTGAAATACTGGCTTGCCGTGGCTTTTATGAGCCAGGCTAGCTACAGCTTTGCCCAATACGAAGTAGATGCGCTTCGTTTTTCACAGACCCAACCCAGCGGCACGGCTCGTACCTTAGGCATCGGCGGGGCCAATGTGGCTGTCGGTGCTGACCTTAGCAGCTTGGTAACCAACCCCGCCGGCTTAGGGCTGTATCAACGTTCGGAGTTTAGCTTCACGCCGGGCTTAGGGCTAGGCAGCACGGAAAGTCGTGTTTTCGGTAGCACCAACACCGATTCGCGAAACAGCCTACACGTGGCCAGCTTGGGTGCTGCCTTCGTGAATCGTCGGCCTGACTCCGACGGCAATACGTGGCGGGGTGGTACGCTAGCTATTGGGCTCACGCGCATCAACGATTTCAATAACAGCTTCCGCTACCGGGGCACGCCACCTACAAGCCAAGATGTACTCACGCGCCTCGGCCAAGACCGAGGTACCGACCTTGATGATTTAGCTTACGAAGTGTATCTGACGGAGCGGGACAACCAGGGCACTTACGTACCAGCCGATTACGAAGCGACTGGTCCGTTAAACCAGTCAGAAACCGTGCTAACTACGGGCTCACAAACGCAATTCGACATTGGGTACGGAGCCAGCTATCGCGACCGGCTGTACTTGGGTGGAGCTATTGGCATTGTCGGTACTCGCTACAATTCCACTAGCACCCTCACGGCTACCGATCCTGCGCCGGCCGCACCGAACACGCCTGGCACAGCATTTAGCAGCTTCACTTACCGCGAGCTTTTAGAAACTCGGGGCAGCGGCATCAACGCTCGGATTGGTGCTATCTACCGGGCGAATGATGCTTTGCGCCTAGGAGTTTCGGTGCAAACACCAACTTATATGCAATTGTCGGAAACGTATAATTCATCTATCAATGCCACTTACGATTCGCCTATTCAACCCAATGGACCAAATACCACATCGTATACTTCGGCCAGCGCAAGTTCTGACCCTGGTGAGTTTGATTACGTGCTCACCTCTCCGTTTCGAGCTTCGGGTGGCGTAGCGGTAGTAGTAGGTAAACGCGGTTTCCTGACCGGCGACGTAGAATATGTGAATTATGGTCAAGCTCGCCTCAGCAACACCAACGCTAATGATGGTAGTAATGCTAGCCGGGATTTTGGCCCCGACAACGACGCGGTACGTAACCTGTATCAATCGACGGTGAACCTACGAGCGGGTGGTGAACTGCGCTTTGATATTTTCCGTGTACGCGCAGGCTACGCCCGCTACGGCGATCCATACAAGCAGAACGACTTCAACCGCACGCAGAACTACTTCACGGGTGGCGCGGGCCTACGGCAAAAGAATTTCTTTCTTGATGCAGCAGTAGTATATGGCACCAACAAGCGTTTCTATAGCCCATATACTCTTGATAATGCCAGTGATACACCGGTAGTCAATGTAGATGGCGACCGGTACACTACCAGCATCACGGCAGGTTTCCTCTTCTAATGGAGTCCGCTGTAAAAGAAAATGGCCGCCTCACATCAGGGCGGCCATTTTTTATTTAATTACAAAGTCTTATAATATTCGAATAGTAGGCCAAGAATAACCGCGTCATATTGTCTACGAGACTTTGCTAGCCGGTGTTATGGACTTCCACAGCCGACGGGCTTCCTCGGCAATGACTTCCGGATACTCTTCAGGGAAGAACAGCTTTCCTTGTTCAATTCGCCGGACTCCCCGCGAGTTGGGCAAAACGTCCGCCAAATAGGCGGCGCTGCTTGAGGAAAACAGCACGTCGCTCATTCCCCATACGATGCGCGTGGGGATGGTGCAGCGGCGTAGCTGTGCTTCGATGCCTTCCAAGGGGTTCGGCACCAAGCTGGCCGCATAAGCATTGATTAAATCTTTCCGCTCTTGCGAGCCAACGAGCGGACCCAGGTAGTAATCTGCGGCCGCATCGGTGAGCAGTGCCGGGTTGCTGTAACACAAGCCGCCCAGGCCGTCGGCGGCACGGAGCGACTCCTTGTCCGCAAGCCAGGGCATCAGCACCCCGTCCGCAAACGCTCCATTGCCTGCCAATTCGATTATTGGCACCAAAGCAGCAGGCGGGGAATCAGGCTCCACATCCCCGTTGGTGAGCAGCATGGTCCGCACACGCTCGGGGTACGCAAGGGCAAAGAGTTGGGCAATGCCCGTACTGCTGTCGTTGGCTACCAAATCGACTGCCGGCAAGGAAAGCCGGTCTAATAGCTGGGCAATCATCTCTGTTTGTGCCTGCAAGGTGAGGGCTTGGCCCGAAGCCACGCGGGTGTGACCCATCGCCAGCAGGTCCGGCGCGATGCAACGCCTTTCGCCTGCCAAAAGGTTGATTACACCTCGCCACTGAAAGCTGTTGAGGGGAAACCCGTGCAGAAAGAGCGCTGCTTCGCCTTGACCAGCTTCGTGGTAGGCAATCTCGCCGCTTGGGGTAGTTGCGTATTTTCTTGCCGCGTTGTACTGCTCTACGTAGTGGACGTCGGAGACGGGATGAATCGAGTTTTTCATGCTGCTTGTGCTTTGTGGCGGTGTTTTAACTGCTTTTAAGTGCAGCAAAACTAGCTTGGCCACAAGCAGCACAATTGCTATTTTACGACAATCTTTGTCTGGGTTAATTGCGCAGATCAAGGGGCCCAGGAGCTGTGGCAAAACCGCAGAGGCTTACCCAACGCGTTCGGTGAATGGGTGCTGCGCCACATCGCGCTTTTCCCAGCTCTGCAAGGCGTGCAGAAACGAACTAGAGCTTGTATAGCCGAGCAGGTGGGCCAAGTCCTTCGTCCTGAGCCTTACCCCTTTACTTAAACACCAGTGAAGCTCTTGTTTGATGGCGTTGGTAATGTCCCGGAAAGTAAGGCCCTCTTGCTCTAGCCTTCGCTGCAAGGTGCGCTCAGTCATGGCAAACTGGGCCGCCACTTGGCTTAAACTAGGAAGCTCCGGAGTACACATTCCCAACGTCATCCTCCTCACCCGCGCCGTAAAGGCGCGGTGGGTTATTTGAGGGCGCTCTAGGAGCTGTAGGAATGCGGGTAGCAAGAGGGCAAGTTCGGCTTTGCTGTTTTTATTGATCCGGGCCATGGTGATGGCGGCCGGGAAGACAAAGCTATGCGTTGCCCCCCGGCGAACTGGTGGGGCGTACCATTTCTGGTACTCGGCCAGTTGCTCATACGGCAGCCTAATTTCCACGAGCTGGGGTCCAACCATCAACTGCAATTCCCGGTGAACGAAAGTGAAGAATGTATCCAGGACCTGCCTGCGCAAGGCCGGAATGCTGATGGCGCAGTCTACTACCAAGACCAAGCCGTCGTCTTCGAATTGCTCTTGAAAGGTGAGCAGCGGAAAATTACGGGTGGCGTAAGCCGACCACAGTGCTATGGCTTGGTGCACTCGGGTGGTGGCCAAGGACACCTCGTATACCGAGCCCAATGCTTGTAGATTTAAGAAGGCCCCGAAGTGCAATCCCAGGAACGGGTCCTCAGTTTGCACAAGAAGCTGTTCGTAAGCGCTGAGGTATTCGCTTGCCGAAGCGAAAGTGCCGCGTTGCGGCCGGGTGGCTTGAACAGAGACGCCTTTACAGGTGGCGTACTCGAGTAGGTTGATGAGGTGGTCGGCCAATACTTGCATGAGTTAAAGCTATGCAGCAACCGTTGCGAGGTCTCAACCGCTGCCCTTTGTGTTCTTGCCGCTTTGCCTCGTCTTGCCGGCGCGAACTTCCTGCCCGTGCCTACCAGATGGCGCGCTTATTAGCCCCTGCATTGCATCACCCGTTGCCAGTCCATAACAGGGTCTAGACAGAGAGTTGCGCTATTTAGTTACGCGGACCTGCATCTGGACGGCCGTAGTAGGAGCCGTCAGGAAACTCTCCACGAGCATAACCCCTACTTTGCCATCGGCGGTGCGAAAAGCTACTACCTGGTTCTGCGTAAGAGAATTAGTACGAGTGCCTGTTGGGAAAGCCGCGCCACCATCGAAGGCCGCCTGCAATTCCGCTTGGGTGTCGATGGCCGCAAAGCCCATTGCGTTAGTAGTAGTGCTGCGTAGTTCCGTCACGCGGCGGGTAGCCCAGCTAGCAAGGGCTAGGAGTGGGTCGTTGGGAGAAGCTAGAGCAGGCCGCAGGCCACTTATGGGCACGTATACTAAGTCGATTAGTTCCCGGTTTGCGACTGTGCCCGGACCTAGTGAGGATGCCGGTAACGCTAAACCCGACGCCAGCGAAGCAAAGCTGCGCGCTCCACGGCTTAGAGGGGCCTGCAAGCGGAGCGTGTAACTATGGTAAATCCGCAATGAATCGTTGTTGCGGAGCGTGAGTTGGTAGCCGCGCTTATTGGAGCGGTTTTCCTCGTCTTCCACCTGAAATTCCCACCGTTCGCTGCCCGACGTGCTGCGCGTCACGGCTCGGAACTGAAACGCTACAGCTCGCGTACCGGGCGCTAGTACCGAGTCGAGGTACACGAGCTGAGAGGGTTCAGGACGAGTGAAGGGGTCGGTAATAACAGCTGGGTATACGATGGGGCTGAGGCCGGGCGAATAATCGACCACGATGCGCAGGCGGGTAAGTGCAGGGGCCGAAGCACTGCGGGTTTCGGCGTACACGCGCGTCGTGAAGGTGTCGGCGGGAACCGTGCTTGTTCGGTTGGCCGATATGAGAGCTGGTGAGGTACTGCCTACCAGATCGATGCGCGGACCCGGATTTGGCTCGGGATTACAGCCAGCCACCAAGAGCAGTAGGGGAGAAAAAAGCAGCAGAATCGGGCGAATACGCATAGTGCGGGCAAAGATCAACGTTTTGAGTGGGATGCGGAGCGGCACATTTCGCGCCAAATCCTGCGTAACCGTGGGCGCACATCCCGTACCTTAACGGTTCCATTGTCCTGACATTTCCTTTCCGCATGAAATTTCGCTCTTTCGGGCTGGCTGTGTGGCTGGCCACTGCCGGCCCGGTGCTAGTGCCGGCCTGCGCGCCCACTGCTGTTGCGCAGCAAAAACAGAATATTACCCTCGAAGACATCTGGCAGAAAGGCACGTTCACGGCCCGCTCGGTGCCCGGCTTCGATTGGATGAACGACGGCCGCTACTATGCCTCCCTCGACCAAGGCAGCCTCGTGCAGCACGACGTGACGACCGGCCAAGTCGTGCAAACCCTCGTGGCCGCCGCCGATTTGAAACTGCCTGACCAAGCGCAGCCGCTGGCCGTTGATGGTTACAGTTTCAATGCTGATGAGCAGCAGATCTTGTTCAGCACTGCTACCGAGCCCGTTTATCGTCGTTCCAGCAAGTCGTACTTCTTCATCTACAACCGCGGCGCCAAAACCCTCACCCCGCTGAGCAAAGTGGCTGGCAAACAACTCTACGCCACTTTCTCCCCGGATGGCAAACGCGTGGCCTTCGTGCGCGACAACAACTTGTTCGTGACGGACCTAGCAACCATGCAGGAAACGGCCGTGACAACGGACGGCGTCTTCAACAAGATCATTAACGGCGGCACCGATTGGGTATACGAGGAGGAGTTTGAGTTTGCCCAGGGCTTTCAATGGTCGCCGGATTCGCGGCAGCTGGCTTTCTACACGTTTGATGAAAGCGCGGTGCCGGAGTATAATATGCAGGAGTGGGGCCCACTCTATCCCAAAGACTATCGCTACAAATACCCGAAAGCCGGCGAGAAAAACTCCTTGGTCAGCATCTCCACCTACGACGTAGCGGCGGCCAAAACCACGAAGATGGACGTGGGCCCGGAGCCCGACCAGTACATTCCGCGCATTCTCTGGACGCAGACGCCTAATCTGCTCAGCATCCGGCGCCTCAATCGGCTGCAAAACAAGCTCGAAATTTTGCACGCCGACGCTGCCACTGGCAAAAGCCAAGTTGTGCTCACGGACACCGATAAGGCTTACGTAGAAGTAAACGACGATTTGCGCTACCTCGAAGGCGGCAAGCAATTTCTATTCAGTAGTGAGAAAGACGGCTACCGCCACCTTTACCTCTATGATCTGAAAGGCAAACTGGTGCGCCAACTCACGAAAGGTCCCTGGGAAATTACGGAAATCAACGGCTTCGACGAGGAGAAAGGTCTAGTGTACTACACCAGCACTGAAGTCTCGCCGCTGGAACGCCACCTCTACCGCGTCGATCTGAAAGGCAAAGGCAAGACCCGACTCAGCGAAGCGGGCCGCGGCACCGACGTGGTAAACATGAGCCCAGACACTCGCTACTTCCTCAATTACCACTCGCAGGCCGGCGAGCCGCAAACCGTAACCGTGCGAAACGGCCAGAATGGCAAGCAGGTGAAAGTGCTGGAAGACAATGCCAAACTGCGTCAGAAACTAAGCGAGTATACCCTGAGTAAGCTCGAATTCATCAGCTTCAAGACCACAGAAGGTACGTTGCTGAATGGCTCGATGATAAAGCCTGCCAACTTCGATGCCAGCAAGAAATACCCCGTGCTCATGTACGTGTACGGCGGACCCGGCTCCCAAACCGTGAAAGACGACGCGGGCGGCGGCGTGGCTTTCACCAACTATCTCTGGCACCAGATGTTGGCTCAACAAGGCTATATCGTAGTGTCGGTGGACAACCGCGGCACCGGGGCGCGCGGGGCAGCCTTCAAGAAAAGCACCTATGCCAACCTCGGCAAGCTCGAAACCGCGGATCAAGGCGAAGGCGCCAAGTATCTCGCCACGCTGCCCTACGTCGACAAGAGCCGTATTGGTATCTGGGGCTGGAGCTTCGGTGGCTACATGACGGCGCTGGCGCTCACTAAAAACGCCGACCTGTTTAAGATGGGTATTTCGGTGGCGCCCGTCACCAATTGGCGCTACTACGACACCGTGTACACTGAGCGGTTCCTGAAAACACCCCAGGAAAACCCTCAAGGCTACGACGATAACTCGCCCGTGCAATACGCCGATAAGCTGCGCGGTAAGTTGCTGCTCGTGCACGGCACCGGCGACGATAACGTGCATTTTCAGAACTCGGTGGCTTTCACCGATGCCATGATTAAGGCCAACAAAGACTACCAAACGCTCTATTATCCCAACCGCAACCACGGCATTAGCGGCGGTAACACCCGTTTGCACCTCTACCGCCAGATGACGGAGTTCGTGCTGAAGAATCTATAGAATAAGGAAGTCCCCCTGTTTTTGAGTTGAAGCAACTGCCCCCAAGTTATTTCAGTCGCACAGCTGGAATGGCTTGGGGGCAGTTTGATTGGAAGATAGCGGAGTATAGATTTAAGCAGTCGGACTTGAGTAGCACCCTAGGCTCTTGTTGGTAAGGGTTGAAAACCTACGCCTGTCTCACTTCTCATGTCACACTGTCTCATGTCTCACTTAGACAAAATATTATTGATTTAGTATAGAAACGGATGTATTGAAGCAGCCCTTCTGATATTTTCCCGTAGTTTGCCGCATGCTCACGCTACGGACACTCCGATTGTTTTTACTAGGGGCAAGTCTGCTGACTGCGGCCTGCCAACCCGACAAGAAGCCCGCCCGCACCGAGCGGCAGACCCCGACCCTGGTTGATTCTCTCAATCTCGACAGCCTTGCAGACCCCGTCGGCGCCGCAGACACTACCCCGGTGCGCCGCGACTGGCACCGTCTCACGCAGCGCACCAGCCGCAAAGCTCCGCTCATCGTGTATCGCAGCGTGCGGCGCGCCCCCGCCGGCCTCGATATGAGCCCGCCGCCCGGCGAAGCCACGCTCTTCGATGTAGCGCGAAAAGCCAGTGAATATTTTCAGATAGACCCCACTAAAGCCGCGGAAGTGCGCGGCCGCGATGGTACCGTGGTGCGCATCAGTGCGGGCACGCTGGTAGATGCCCGGCAGCGCCCCGCTACTGGCCCCGTGTGGGTGGAGCTGAAAGAATGCTTGACGCCCGCCGAAATGTTGCTCACCAACCTCAGCACGCTCACCACCGACGGCAAACTGCTGCAAACGGCCGGCATGGTGCTCGTGAAGGCCACTGCGGGCGGCCAACCCTTGCAGGTGGCGGCGGGCCGCACGTTGCGCCTGGAGATGCCCGCGGCCGGTGGCCGTCCATTGCCCAACATGCGGCTCTATTACGGCCAGCCCACCACACCAGTGCGTTGGGAAGTTGCCCCCGAAACGGCTGCCCCCGCCAGTGAAGCCATCGAAACCATCTACACCGACGCCCGTCCCATGCCGACCTACGGCAATGGTCCCGCGGATATCAACCGGCTTATTCGCTATCCGCGCGAAGCCATTGCCAGTCGGGCAGAAGGTATTGTGTTTGCGTCGTTTGTGATAGACGAGAGCGGCCGAGTGTTGCAGCCCAAAATCCTGCGCGGCCTCGGCTACGGCTGCGACGAGGAAGTACTGCGGGTGCTGCGCCAAACTTCCGGTCACTGGACTCCCGGCCAGCGTAATGGAGAGTTTGTGAAGGTGAAAATGACCTTGCCCGTACGTTTCTCTTTCCAGGAAGGCATGCTCTCTGTGCCCAATAACCCGCCAGACCTCAGCGAGACAGAAACCCCAGTAGTGGCCGCCGCTGCTACTTCTACGAACTCGGAAGACGCCACCGAACCCGACCCAACCGACCGATATGTATTCCACTGCTCGCAACTAGGGTGGTTCAACGCGGACCGGCCCCTATCCGGTGCGGGGGCGTCGTTGGTGGTTGCTTCCACGCAAACCGATGATGCTACGGCGGTGCGGCTGGTGCTACGCGGCAGTACGCCCACCGTGCTGCCCGGGCAACCTACGGAAGGCGGTTATCAGTTTGAAAACGTGCCCGCGGGCCGCCGGGCCGTGCTAGTGGGCCTGCGCTACGAAGGCGGCACTCCGTATCTGGCCTGGCAGGAAACCACCACGGGCCAAGAGTTCAGTACCCCGCTGGAATTTCAGGAAACCACGTTAGATGAGCTAGAAAAGCGGCTGGAGCGGCTGTAGAAAGCGTATCTTGTTGTCTATCTTTTTAATCTTGAATCACAATGGAAGCCCCTGCCGAACTGTTCACTTTCGTTTCACCGGAAGAGTACCTGCAAACAGAGCGCGACGCCGAAGCAAAGCACGAATACTGGAACGGGGAGATACGCGCCATGTCCGGCGCAAGCTTCGCTCACAACCAGATAGCAGCTAATCTTACCATTGAGCTTGGGGGACAGCTGAAAGGCAAAAGCTGCACAATAGTAGGCAGCGACCAGCGGGTACAAGTGTTAAGCGAATCTACTTTCGTCTATCCTGATCTGACGGTGGTTTGTGGAAAACGAGAATTCCAGGACAAAGCCAAACCCGATACCCTACTCAACCCTACGCTGCTGGTAGAGGTACTTTCGCCGTCCACGAAAAGCAACGATCGGGGCGAAAAGTTTTTCCTCTACCGCCAGATCCCCAGCCTGCGCCAATACCTACTCCTGGATTCGCAGACCGTTCACGCGGAGCTATACACCCGCGACGAACTGGGCCGCTGGATTCTCACCGAGACTTCCGACGTGGCGGCCGTGCTGGATTTAGAAAGTATAGGCTGCCGGGTTCCGTTGGCCGACGCCTACGCAGATGTAGAACTGAGCTAACGCACCCGCCGCAAGCTGCTGGGTGCCAGAGGGAATGGAATACTGCCTGTAGCTTCTACAACTTCACCGTAATACTTTGCGGCTCAGTAAAGAAACGTAGCGCCTCCAAGCCTCCTTCACGGCCGACACCGGAGTTTTTCATGCCTCCGAAAGGTGTCCGTAGGTCGCGGTGCAGCCAGGTATTGATCCAGACAATGCCGCTGTGCAGAGCGTGGGCTACCCGGTGGGCGCGGTTCAGGTCGAGGGTCCAGATGGTGGCGGCGAGGCCGTATTCGGTGCTATTAGCCCATTGAAGCACTTCTTTCTCCGTTTCGAAAGGGGTGAGTGTAACTACGGGGCCAAAGATTTCCTCTTGGTTCACTCGGCAGTTGGGTGCTAAGCCCTCGAACACAGTGGGCTGTAGAAAATAGCCTTCCGCGCAACGGCCGTCCAGCGTTACGCGCTGCCCACCTGCTAGCAGAAGACCGCCTTCTTTATGGGCCAGAGCTATGTAACGCAGCACCTTTTGCAAATGGGCTTCGCTCACTAGCGCGCCTTGTCGGCTAGCTTCCAGCTGCGGGTCGCCAACGGTAAGATCTGCCACGCCGCATAAAAAATCTTCCTTGAACTGCTCGTAAATAGGCCTTTCCACAAAGATGCGGGAGCCGCACAAGCAAATCTGGCCTTGATTGCTGAAGGAGCTACGCAGGCTGGTGCGTACGGCCTCGGCTAGGTCGCAGTCGGCGAAAATAATGTTGGGGTTCTTGCCCCCTAGTTCCAAGGAAAGTTTTTTGAACATGGGGGCGGCGGTTCGGGCAATATGTTCGCCCGTTCTAGTGCCACCCGTAAAGCTGATGGCCTTAATGACCGGGTGTTCAATGATCGGCTGGCCCGCGCTTGGCCCCGTACCGTGCACGATGTTGAGTACTCCGGCTGGCAATCCAGCTTCTATGCACAATTCGCTTAGCAGGAACGCCGTGTACGGCGTGATTTCTGAAGGCTTTGCCACCACGCAGCACCCCGCTGCTAGTGCCGGCGCAATCTTCCAAGTAAACAAGTACAGCGGCAGATTCCATGGAGATATGCAGCCCACTACGCCCAGCGGATGCCGCACGGTATAATTCAGGGCCACGCCTTCCTGAAAGTGGGTTTCGGACGCGAAATGCTGGGCGGCGGTACCAAAAAAAGCGAAGTTGCTGGCTGCGCGCGGAATGTCTACTGTGCGAGCCAGACTTACCGGCTTGCCATTATCCTGGCTTTCGGCTCGGGCCAGGCGTTCTACATCTCGCTCTATCAACTCCGAAACGCGTACCAGCAACTTACCTCGTTCCTCGGCGGGCAGCCCGCGCCAGGTAGGCAGAGCGGCTTCGGCTGCTTGCGTGGCGCGGGCTACGTCCTCCGCATTTGAGTCGGGAATCTGCGAGTACACGTGGCCAGTGGCCGGCTCAATATTAGGCAAATAGCGACCCGCAGCCGGTGGCACGAGTTGGCCATTGATGTAGTTCTGAAGCAAGAGCATGGTGGGGTAGGAGAGATGCGGATAGCAAGGTAAAGCTAGCCGGCTTGAATGGCTACTTTTGTTGCTGGTAGCTCTTGCCACCACTCTACACTCTTCCTGGCCAACGCTCAATCTTTTTTTCTATGAGGCACTGGCTACGCCTGATTCTGGTCACAGGCTTCTATGCTCTGCTGTTCGTCGTGTTTACCTGGCCGCTGGCAACTCAGTTTAGCACAGCCTTTCCCACCGTGCCGGGTCACGATTCCCTTCTCTACCCCTGGGGTTTCTGGCATTTCCGCCAAGCCATATTGCACGGACAAAATCCGTTCTACACCGATTGGTTGCTGTATCCAAGGGGGACGTCGCTGATTATGCACGGCTACATGCCCCTATTGGGAGTGTTAAACCTTGCCCTGAACAACGAGGCGCTTACCATCAACATCGGGCTGCTGGCGAGCTGCGCGCTGTCGGGTACTGGGGCGTATCTGCTATGCTGCCGGTGGGTGCGCAACCCGGTGCTGTGCCTGCTGGCGGGAGTAATCTTTGCTTATTCGCCTTACAAGCTCATTCGCTTACCCGAGCACTATACACTGGTGCTAACAGCGACCGTGCCCTTCTACGTGCTAGCTTTTCTACATGCTTTTGCGTTCGAAGCTGGTCGTTTTATGCCTCGCGTACGAAGCCGTCGAGCAGTGGCCTGGTGCTTGATGCTGGGCTTTATTACTCTCCTTCTCGACTATTACGTAACGTTTGGGCTGCTCTATTTTTCGCTGGCTTACGCGCTTTGGTATTGGCTGCGTTTAGGTCACCTCAACTGGCGACGCAGGCAAACATGGTTGCGTTTGGCGCTGGTGCTCCTGGGCAGCCACATCATTATCAAGCAACTCCGCAACCTTGATGTACCCGACAACGGCGGGCTCTGGTGGGGCGGCGACGTGGTAAGCTACCTCATGCCGCCTCCTACGAGTCGCTTCCTGGATTTTGATTGGGCCCAGCGGCTGTATCTGAATCCGAGAGTTTTTGAACTACCAGGCTCGCTAGAAATTATTGTGTTTATGGGTTATTCGTTACTGCTACTCGGGCTGCTCATAGCCTTGTGGCCGAGCCGGCCGGTTTCCGCGCGCCGATTTGATGAAGCTGGCCGGCCGCTGGCCTGGGTATTATTGTTCTTCGTGATGCAGACGCTGCCCACGTTGCGCGTCTATGGCAAGCAGATGCTCAATCTACCCACGAGCCTGCTTCATTTCATTCCATTCATCAACAATATTCGTTGCCCCACGCGCTATGTGATGATGGTGAGTTTGTTGCTACCTGTAGTATTGTTTAGTGCCCTGGAGGCCCTTTGGCAAGCCCGACTGAGGTCAATGCTGCAAACTCTAGCAAGTGTGCTGTTACTATGCGTAGTGCTAGCTGAGTATTGGCCAAAGCCTATGCACCTCACTTCCACCGGTAGTGTGCCGGCTGTTTACAATGAGGTTGCGCAGTTGCCGGGCACTACCTTATTTCCTATTCCTTTCGGCCTGATGGATGGCTACCGGAAGGTGGGCGGAGTGCAAACCGAGCAATTCTTCTACCAGAAATATCATCGGAAGAAGCTGCCCATTGCCTATTTGTCCCGTATCCGTCCCGAGCTTTTTGCAGCGTTTCAACAAGACACTGTGGTGCGCCGTCTGCTTTCGTTGCAAGTCCAACCAAGCGCAACACCACCAGCTCCACCCACGCCGGCTCAAATACAGACGTTTCTGCATACTTACCAGCCAGCCGCCTTCGTAATAGACCCCGCCTATCGTAATCAGCCCGTTCACCGCTATCTACGTGAGACGTTGCGGCCCTACGGTTACAGGGAGAGACTTGTACACGGATACGTATTGTTAAGCCCTTCAACCAAGTAAAAGCTGGCGTATTGTTAATTGCCTGTTATTATGGGCGCTTCTCAGACGCATGTGGCTCTTTCTTAGTGATATTAGTATTGGAGATGATATAGAGTGGCCGCTGCCGCACGTTAGCTGAAAGCCTGGCAATGTACTCGCCAATAATACCCACAGCAATAAGCTGCACGCCACCTAAAAACAGAATGCTTATCATCAAGGATGCCCAACCTGGCTCGTAGTCATGGCTTATAAAGCGCGAGTACAAGGTGTAGAGCATCACTAAAAACGCTATTCCTGATACCGTAAATCCACTAATTGTGGCTGCCTTAAGTGGAGCATCAGAAAAACCAGTGATTCCATCCAGCGCCAGCCGAATCATTTTACGGTAGGTATAGCCAGTTTCGCCACCTGCCCGCTCAGCTCGGTCGTATTCCACATACGTTTGGCGATACCCAATCCAGGAAATCTGGCCCCGGATAAATTTGTTTTGCTCGGGCATTGCTTTCAGCGCATCTATCACTTTGCGGGAAATGACGCGGAAATCACCAGTATCAACGGGAATAGAGATACTGGTAATGCTAGCTAGTAAGCGGTAGAATAGCTTAGCGGTAAGTTTTTTGGCAGCACTCTCTCCTTGCCGTGACTTTCGTTTGGCATACACCACCTCATATCCTTCTTGCAACTTCTGGTAGAGCGGCACAATCAATTCAGGCGGGTCTTGCAAGTCGGCATCAATGATAACAGCAGCGTCGCCAGATGCTAAGTCCAGCCCAGCCGTCACCGCAATTTGATGCCCGAAGTTGCGGCTAAAGTCAATGAACCGTACTCGCTCGTCGCGCATTGCCAATGTCTGCACCAATGTCAAGGACTGATCCCGCGAACCATCATTTATGAAAATGAACTCGTATCGAAGCTGCATTGGCTCGAGTACGTTTTGCAACCGCTCGTAAAGTGCAGGAATATTGGCTTCCTCGTTGTATATAGGGATGATGACGGAAAGGTCCACGAGAAGGAGGTGGTGAGGAAAGAGCTGCTTTAAAGTAATCCACAAAGATGCTGCGTTTCGACACGATAGCAATCTGAAGTGATGAGTTCCCGTTAGAGCACGAGCTAGCTCCGAGTTGGAATCGAGTTGCGCGCAACTCGAACAAGATCAAGTCCGCTTCCTACGTCATCCGCTATCTAGATGAGATGTAGTGATCCAAGCCAACCCGAGCTACCGCTGGCAGCGCAATTACTGATAAAGGTTATGCTCACGGAAAACCGAAATAACCTACTCCAATTAAATTTTAACAATTTTTAAGCTTCTGAGTACAATGTGTAAGCTCCCCCGTTCGGTGGGCCAGTGAAAAGTAGAGATCAGGCGGCTTTGACCTCCTCCCATTTACTGGACCGCTTAGAAGTAGAGTATCAGGCGTTCTGAAGCTCGACCGTAGCAGCGGCAGCGGCTACTTCATCGGGCGTTAAATTCTGTAACGAGCTGTGCGGCCGAAAGCCGTTGTATTCCTGTCGCCAGTGCTCGATTTTTCTCCTGCGCATCGGTCAGCGACAGGAACCAGTGTACGTTCAGGCACTCGTCCCGGAAGCTACCGCTAAAGGATTCAATGTACGGATTGTCAGTTGGTTTTCCTGGCCGGGAGAAGTCCAGCGTTACGTGCTGGTCGTAGGCCCAGCGGTCAAGCGCCTTGCTGATAAACTCGCTGCCATTATCGACCTGGATACGCTCGGGCACGAGGCCTAGCCCCTGCTGCAGGCGCGTCATCACGGCTACGACATCTTCGCCCTTGAGCGACTGGCCGACGTGAATCGCTAGGCACTGGCGACTAAAATTATCGACTATCGCTAAGGCGCGGATTTTGCGGCCGTCGAAAAGGTTGTCCGCCACGAAGTCCATGCTCCAGCACTGGTGCGGACGACCTGTTGGGAGCCGTTCTAATCGGTGCGCCGCTGCCCGATTACGCCGCGGACGCTTGCTACGTAAGTTCAAGCCCTCCAGACAGTAGAGCCGATGCACGCGCTTGTGGTTGTCCGGCCAGCCCTCCCGACGCAACAGGGTATAGAGGCGCTGGCTTCCATAGCGGACCCGCACTTGGGCTAATTCGCGCAAGCGCTGGCGCAGGACGGTATCATCCCGGCCGTGCGCTTTATAGGCCCAACTTGCCCGTTGTAAGCGAATAACTCGGCAGGCCCGCCGGGCCGAGATGCGGTAGGCGTCGATGAGATACTGGGCCGCGTGGCGACGCTGCACGGGCCTTAAAACTTTTTTTTGAGCACATCCTGCAGCATCTGTTTGTCGAGGCTCAGGTCGGCCACGAGTTGCTTTACGTGCTGGTTTTCCTCTTCTAATTGCTTGAGTCGGCGTAGCTCAGGCACGCCTAAACCGCCGTACTTTTTCTTCCAGTTATAGTACGTAGCCTCACTGATGCCCATCTTGCGGCATACTTCGGCGACGGTTATGCCCGTGTCGGCCTGGCGCAGGGCGAACACGATTTGAGCCTCGGTAAACTTGGTCTTTTTCATGGCATTGTCTCTTGATTTTAAGGTACGACAAGTGCCTAATTTTCTCTACTATATGCTGGTCTAGTTTACTGGGAGGAGGTCAACACGAAGCTTGCTTCAAAGATAAGATGGCCTATAGTTAGGCGCCACCGCCTCAGCTATTGAGAAGAGTGAGTTTCGGGAAAAGGGGTAATATTGCCCCTTCAATTTTTTCTACATCACCTGGCTCTTTGCCATGCCTACTGGTTCTTCTGCTCGCGCGATTATTTGGGCACGCGTTGTTTTAGGAGCTTTCATAGCTGAACTATTCCTATTCACCTATGCTCGCAATATTGCCGGGCCATTTATCAGCCCGATTTTATATTCGAGTGCTTCATTATTATTCATTTTTGCAGCTTGGAAGGCATTACAGGGCCAGCAGTATGCCTGGCTGCAGCCTATGAATGCCATAAAACGGCGTAGTGGATGCTGGTGGTTGCTGGCAGCAGCCATGTTGCTTATTGCATTCTATCCCCGCTTGCAGGAAATATTGCGCAATTATCCGGTCGACATAAAAATGTCAGACGTATTGCCCGTAATAGAAGTCTACCTACGACGCTTTCAAAGAAGCGAACAAGTATATGCTCTTATCACGGACTTCGATTATGACCTTCCAGCAGGATATTTGCCGTTGATGTGGATGCCCTTCCTCATACCCGATGCACTAAATGTCGACTATCGTTGGGTAGGGTTTTGGATGTTCGGAATTGGAGTGCTTTTGTACGCTTATCGGCTCGGCAGCCTGCGGCCAGCTCTTTACCAAGGAGCTTTCCAACTGTGCTTGCCCTTTTTACTAATATTATTTCTGGTCGGCGCCGATACCCACATACTAGGGCTATCCATCGAGAGTTTGGTCATTGGTTACTATTTTGTATTGGTCGCTGGAATATTTAGCAAATCGCCGGTACTACGTGCCTTGGGTCTAGTGTTATGTTTGCTATCACGCTTTGCGCTGGTCTTTTGGATTCCACTGTACCTATGGCTGATTTACCGGCATGAGGGCAGGAACTCTGCTTTATGGGTGACCGGGCTCACATTAGCTGGTATATTAGGTATATATGTCATCCCGTTTTTATCAGCCGATTGGACCATGTTCGCACAGGGCCAATCGTATTATACCTCAAGCGCAGTAGCCGAGTGGCAATACAATCTAGACGACCAGGGCAACCCAGCACAACTATTTCGAGGCTTAGGGTTGGCCGTGTTTTTTTTCCAGCATGGCTCTGGTGATTTGACAGCTAGAATTAATTTACTACGCGCAGTACACGCAGCTGCCTCAATATTCTCAGTAGCTGGAGTAATGCTATGGTACTGGATGCGCCGCACACAATTAAACTTAGACCACCGCTATATTGCCTTGTTATCATTGAAACTGAACCTGACTATATTTTATGCTTTTATCCAAGTGCCCTACGACAACCTGCTCTTACTAGTACCCTTCCTATCCGTATGGGTTATTTTAGGACTAAGCTGGCCATTGCAAGAGTTAGCGTTTAAGAAAGAAAATCTGCAGTATAAAAGCTGATTCTCCTTATTTTTGAGCCTTGGAAATCTTTTTTCTCTTCATCTTATGAAAAAACTGTTTTACTCGCTACTGCTATTGAGCCTAACAGCTTGTGGCGATAAAGCTAAGAATCAGCCAGCTAATTTGCTGACTAGTAACGACTTTGATTCCATAGATGGTTGGGTTGGAGACAATACTCCCGTATCCTTGACCAAGGAAAAAGCTCACTCTGGAAGTTATTCTATCAAGGTAGATCCTTCCAATGAATACAGTTTGTCATACAGTAATATCTTCGGCAAACTCAGTGCAAGCAAAGTAAAAAGGATAAAGGTACGTGCCTGGGTATATATACCAAATGGCAAATCTGAATCTGTTTTAGTTACTCAAGTAATGGATCCTGCTACACCAAGCGCTAAACCCTTGCTGTGGGAGGGCGTAAAATTGAGCGACCAAGTAAAGTCTTATAACAAGTGGGTTGAAATTGAAAAAGAGGTGACTTTGCCCAATAACATTACATATAATCATAGATTTAGTACTTTTTTGTGGCGAACTAGTTCACCAGAAACAGTCTTCATGGATGATGTTTCTATTGAGAAGGTGGAGTAGGGGCAACCCTATTTTGGAGCTACTGTTGAGTGCGGACATATGCATGCTACCGCTTAGTGGTGCAAATAAATTACGGAGCTTGCTATGCATGGTCGCAATCAATTTTGATCAAGAGGCTTTGCTATGCAATCGTTGAAAATTTTAGGGTGAATCTTGCTGGTGTAATACTAGTTATAAAATCGTTGTTCGCTCCAGGTCTTTGATTGATAAAAATTATATAAAATCTTTCAAATCATCTTCAACAGTCTTAAGCATGAAACTTGTAAAATAGGGTTTCTAGTAGTTGCTCAACCTTGCTTCTACTAAGTAGGCCACAATTGCTTGTTGCTGTATTTTCATGAAATCAATAGCTTGTTATTTGCTCATTGTAACATTAGCATTAGCGGCTGTATTTCAAGCTCGTAAGTGGAATAGTCACGATGTTCTTGTGTGGGATATGGCGGGCTATTATCAATATTTATCCAGCCACTTTATTTACAATGATGTAGGGGATGGCTCATACACAGCGGCTGTACGGCAACAGTATCGTCCTGATCTTAATAGTCGTTATGGTTTAGTTCCTGCGCCCAATGGACAACAAGTAATGAAATACCCACTGGGTATGTCGTTGTTCTATGCACCTGCTTTCTTTTTGGCTCATTCCATAGCTCCTACAGTTGGTCTCCCAGCCGATGGCTACTCATCTATTTATCAAAAAATATTAACCTTAGTCTGCTTGGCGTATGCTATGGTAGGCTTGTGGATCTTGCGAGCGGTGCTACGCAGATTTTTTGAAGACACCACAGTGGCCCTGACGCTGTTAGCAGTAGGATTAGCCACCAATTTTTTTTGCTACGCTACCTATGAGGCACCGATGTCGCACGGTACGCTATTTATGCTAAACGCCACGTTGCTATTCCTCACTGTTCGCTGGCTAGCTACATTTCGATGGATTGATGCGGTCTTGTTAGGCATCATAATGGGACTGTTAGGATTGGTACGCGTGACAGAGTTGTGGATGATAGTAGTGCTTGCCTTATGGGGAATTACTTCCATGTCAGCAGTGCGTGAGCGGGTAGAGCAACTTTGGCAGCATTGGACACAAGTACTCGTCATGGCTAGTCTGACTATCGGGGTACTAGCCTTACAACCTTGGTTTTGGCATAGTGTAGGCGGCGCCTGGATTATCGATTCGTACCCCGGTGAGAAATTTGATTTTCGTCATCCTCATATATTGCTAGGCTTATTTAGCGCACGCAAAGGGTGGCTGATTTATACACCTATTATGACCCTGGCATTTATAGGTGTTTTCATGCTGCGCTCGCATATGCGGGCCGTTCTGCCCGTGCTTATCGTGCTGCTGCCGTTGGTGCTATATGTAACGTGGTCTTGGTGGGATTGGGGATATGGGGGAAGTTTTAGCTCCCGGCCCATGATAAGCCTGTACCCATTACTTGCTCTGCCCATAGCTAGCTTGTTCGACCGTTGCCGCCATTCAGATTGGACACTGCGAGGGCTCTCGTTCGTGCTGATACTGTGCATTCTCCTTAATCTAACACAAACGTGGCAGTACTATCGAGGTATTCTGAACTGTTGCGAAACCACGTGGCAATCGTATCGGAACCATTTTTTCTGGTTGGACTGGCACCCTGAGCCGCAAAGCTGAGCTTAGAAAAAGTGGCCTAAGATAAATCTTGATTTCGTCTAAGGTTGTTACACTAAACCGCATCAATCGTTGCTGCCACTACGATTAATGCCGTTTGGTTAAGAGCCGAATTTACTAGTTGAATCTTTCTCGCATGTTGCAAACAGACGGTAGATAATTTCCAAAGAGAACCGGCGAATACTACCCAAACAGTCCGTATTTGATGATGCAGTAGATGGCGCGAAAGCCGTCGCGCCAGCCGATCTTCTTGCCTTCGGCGTAGGTGCGGCCGTAGTAGCTAATGCCCACCTCGTAGATGCGCACATCCTTCACGCGTGACACCTTGGCCGTGACTTCCGGCT
>NZ_JBTYZO010000059.1:0-1025 GCF_057808495.1 Hymenobacter sp. M1-2 | reverse complement strand
AACGCTTGGTGTGAGTTCGGTTAGAGGATGTTGCGGGAGAAAAAACGAAAGGTGCCGTGTTGGCACCGAGTAGTTTCATCTCTTGCCAGAGAACCACCCGATGCTCGACCGCGACACCTTTCTGACCGCCTTATACGTGTACATTGACGACTTTGTGCAAACCCAGCTGCCCAGCCGCCGCCCCGGACCCGCCCCAGCACTGAGCGCGAGCGAAGTGCTGACGCTGCTGCTCTTTGCGCAGTGGCGCGATTTTGCTAGTGGCCGCGACTTCTACCGCTACGCCCAAGCCGAGTTGCGCGGCTGCTTTCCGCACCTGCCCGATCGGTCACAGTTCGTGCGCCAGGCCCAGCGTTGTTTTCCGCTACTCACCGCCTGCCTGCGCCAGTTGGCTCAGCACCTGGGAGCCAGCCAGGCCCCCTATCAGGTGCTGGACCTGACGCCGCTGCCCGTACGCGACGCGAAGCGCCGGGGCAGCAGTTGGCTGGACGGACAGGCCGCGCTAGGCCACAGCACTCGCCTAGGCTGGTTCTTTGGCTTTCAACTGCTGCTGGCCGTCAGCCCCCAGGGCGTGATTACGGGCTTTGCCCTGGCTGCCGGCAATGCCAAGGAGCAGCCATTGACCGATACGTTTCTACGCGCCCGTCTACGCGCCCGTGCCGGGCAACCGGCCCCGGCCGCGAGTGTGGGGGCCGCCTACCCGGGGCCGTATGTGACCGACAAAGGCTTTGAAGGCATGAGCCGGCACGGCCATAGCCACGTGTTGACCGCTCCAAAAGCCGACAGTCGGCGGCGGTGGAGTAAGCCTTGGCGGCAATGGCTGGCCCGGCGACGCCAGATTGTAGAAACGGTCAACGAAAAGCTCCACAACTACTTGAATCTGAGCCGGCCCACGGCGCGACGCCACAGCCTGCTAGGCTGGTTGGTGCAAACCGCAGCGGCCTGCACAATCCATAATCTGCTGGTCCACCTCAACGTAGAGTGGCAAAGGCCAGCCCTGGCTTTTGCGGACCTCTTCCGTTGTTAAC
>NZ_JBTYZO010000058.1:0-1120 GCF_057808495.1 Hymenobacter sp. M1-2 | reverse complement strand
CTGATGTTACGCAGTCGTTGGGACGGCCGAGCCGTTTAAGAATGCCATCATGACTTGCACACTGGACCTGTATACGGATTATTTGGTGAGTTCTACAGGCCCGACGACAGCCACGGGCTTGTCGCGGTTACTGGATGGGGCACTGAGCCACGACCACATCACGCGCTGGTTGAGTAGCACCGTGTTAGGGTCACCCGCCTTATGGCGGCAGGCCAAGCCGCTGATTCGGCAAGCCGAAGCGCGGCGCCAGCCGGCCGAATTTGCCGTGCTCATCGTCGATGACTCGATTCTGGAAAAGCCCTATACCGATGCCAACGAGTTGATTTGCACGCATTACGACCACGGCCAGCAGCGTTTCGTCCAGGGTCTGAATTTCGTGAGCCTGCTCTACCAGGCCGGCGAGTTGGCGCTACCTATCGCCGCCGAACTGGTGACCAAGACGGTGCCCGTGTTCAACGCCAAGACGCAGCAAACCAGTTATCAAAGTGCCTTCACTAAGAACGAGTATCTCCAGCAGATGCTGCGCGTGGCCCAGCAACAAGTGGCTTACCGCTACCTGCTGGCTGATAGCTGGTACGCCTCGGCCGAGAACATGGCGTTGGTGCGGGCCCTGGGCCACGAGTTTATTTTTGCCCTGGAAAGCTCCCGCACCGTGGCCTTGAGCGCCGAGGCGCGGGCTGCCGGCCGGTTTGAAGCCGTGCAGACGCTGGCTTTTCCCGATAAGCAGCCCCTACGCGTCTATTTGCGGTCCGTCCAAGAGGCAGTACTCGTGACCAGACAAGTCTTTACTAACCAAGACGGTAGCCAGGGGACGTTATATTTGGTCAGCAGCGACACCGACTTGACGCAGGCCCAACTCACCACGATTTATCAGAGAAGGTGGAAAGTGGAAGAATACCATAAGTCGCTCAAACAGAATGCGTCGATGGGGGCATCCCCCACGAAAACGCCGACCACCCAGACGACCCACTTCTTTGCCGCCCTGCTGGCGTATGGCAAGCTCGAAATCCTCAAGCTCAAGCATGGGCTCGGGCATTTTCGCCTCAAAGCCCAACTCTACACCGTAGGCGTGAAAGCTATGTATCAACAACTCGCCCGACTCGTTGCGTAACATCAGTTA
>NZ_JBTYZO010000057.1:0-1201 GCF_057808495.1 Hymenobacter sp. M1-2 | reverse complement strand
GGCAGGGCTTCCGCACCAAAAGTGAGTCGTAGTTTTAGGCCATGAGTATTTTAACTGCTTTTGCCCACGTCTCGGACTTCCGGGTCCAGGGTCGGGTCACGCACCACTTGGGCGATATCTTAGCCTTGCTGCTCTGCGCTACGCTGGCCGGCTGTGACGATTTAGCCGAAATCTGCGATTACGGCCAGGCCCGCCTCGTCTTTTTGCAACAGGCGGTGGGCCTGTCGCTGGCGGGCGGTATTCCCAGCGAAGACACCGTAAGCCGGGTGTTGAAGCGCCTGTGTCCAAAGCAATTAGAGCAGAGTTTACGAGCCTGCGCCCAGCACCTGGTGGCGGCCCAGGCGGCCGGACAGCCGCCGCTGGCCGGCCAGCAGCTCTGCCTCGACGGCAAAGCGCACCGGGCGACCTTGCCCGCGGGCAAGCACCATGCCCTGGTGCGCACGGTGAGTGTGTGGCTGGCCGAGGAGCAGTTGAGCTTCGGCCAGCAGCAGGTGGAGACCCAAACGACGGAGAAGACAGCGATGGTCGCCTTGCTCGACACGCTCGACGTGCGCGGCAGCATCGTCACGGCGGCAGCATCGTCACGGTCGATGCCATCGCTTCGCAGCCAGCCTTTGCCCGCCAGGTGCTGGCAGCGGGCGCGGACTATGTTATCGCCCTCAAACACAACCAGAAAACGCTCTACCAACAACTCCACGACGGGCTGCTGGCCCAGGCCCCGCAGTTGCCCTGCCGGGTCAGCCGAGAGGTAGGCCACGGGCGCGGGGAAGTGCGCACCGTGCGCCTGTGCCAGGAGTTGGCCGGCTGGGAAGCGGCAGCGAAGTGGCCGGGGCTGCGCACGGTGGTCTGGGTTGAGACCGAGCGTCACACCCGCCAGGGCGTCACTACGTCGCGGCGCTTCTATCTGAGCAGCCTGGCCGACGCCGACCCGGCCACCTATGCCCGGCTCGTGCGCGGGCATTGGGGCATCGAAAACCAGTTGCACTGGCAACTCGATGTCACGTTTGGCGAGGACCGCTCCACGCTACGCAGCGGGCACGCCGCCCTCAATGCCAATATCTTACGCAAGATGGCCCTCTACCTGCTCAACCAAGTGCCCGGTACGATAAGCCGCAAGCGAAAACGCAAACTCGCCGCTTACGACAATGGCTTTCTGTTGCAAGCACTCCGCCTTGCCTGATTTTGGTGCGGGAGCCCTACC
>NZ_JBTYZO010000056.1:0-2377 GCF_057808495.1 Hymenobacter sp. M1-2 | reverse complement strand
TGAACACGGGCAGGTTGGCCGGGCTCGAACTCAGCGGACCGGTGGGCGTGATGGCCACCGACAGGCCCACGAGCCGCGTCACGTTCGGGCCCACCGTGAGCGTACCCGACACTTCGTAGCGCGAGCCTTTGTCTTCGTTGGTAATGGCCGAAGCGGTGGTAAAGGCCACGTTCTTGGAGTTAGGGAAGTAGATGGTCGAAAAGCCCGAGTTGAGTGCGGCTTGGATGCCTTGCGTGTCGTCGACCCCATCGCCGGGCACGGCGCCGAAGTCGGCCACGCTTTTCCAGCTGGCGAGGGCATCGAGTGGTACTTCTGGCGTCTCGGCAATGGGCAAATTGAGCGAGGTCGGCTGCGGCGTCTGCAGCGAATACACGGTGCCACCCGATACGTACTCAGTGAGCGTATTACCGGCCACAGGCGTGCCGAAGGCGTTCAGCGCGGCCGCGTAACCACTGCTCGTCACGTTGCGGGCGAAGAGAAAGCCGTCGGCCAGGTCAATGCCGTAGTTGGCCGCGTCGCCACCGCGCAGCTCACTGTCGATGAGCGTGATGATGCCTTTGCTTTCGCCACCGCTGGTCTGGCGCAGGGCCGGCACCGTGTTTTCGCTGAGCAAGTGGCGGATGCAGAGCGTTTGCGCGTCGTTGAGGATGCCGGCTTGCAGCTGGTGGCGCAGCGTGATGTTTTCCAGCGTCAGGCTGTACTGCACCTGCCGCGTCCGGATGCCGGCGTTGAAGCCCTCCACAGTGATGTTCTTGAGGTGAGCCGGACCGGGAATGGCCGTGGCCATTTCCAGGCCGGCGCGGCCCGCCCGGGCCGGGTCGCTGCTGCGGATGAGCACGTTGCGCACGAACCCCTGGTTGCTGGCCAGGTAGCTGATGCCGATGGCCCCGGGGTTACCGGCGCCCACGTCGATGGTGAGGTTGGCAATGTTGGTTGAGAACAGGCTGTTGGTGAACGTCTGCGTGCCCGCAGCTGGCTCGAAACACTTGAGCACCGGCAGGTTGGTGGCCGCCACGGCCAAGTTGTCGTCCAGCTTCAGAATGGTGCCGCTGCGGCTCTGGCCCTGAAACGTGAGGGTGCGCTGCAACGCCTGGTCGGCGGTGAACACGAGCCGGTTGCTGAGGCGGTAGGTGCCGTTGGGCAGGTACACTGTTTTTCCCTTAAGAAAACCGCGCGCCGCGTTAATGGCCGCCTGAATCGCAGCCGTGGCGTCGGTGGTGCCGGTCGTGTCGGCGTTGTAGGGCGCCGCCGCTACGTTGATGACGCCCGCGTCGGCGGGGTACACGATGTTCTCGTTCGGGGCCGCGTCCTGGGCGCGGGCTTGGCCGGCCGCCCCGCCCAATACGGCCAGCAGCGACAAACGACATAGGTAAGAAGTGAAGCGCATGAGCGTACGGGGCTAGGGTGGGAAGACAAGTGACAATTCTTTTGGTCGGTTAGCGGGCCACCACCAGGCGCCGAATCGTGGTCGAGCGGCCGTGCTGTACCGTGAGCAGGTACAGGCCACTGGGCAGGTGGCTGATGTCGAGCTGGTAACGGGTACTGCGGGCCGTGGCCCGCCAGGTGTGGTGTTGCACCACCTGGCCCAGCGCCGAAGTCAGCCGCACTTCCCCGGCTTGCGCCGCCTCGCCGCTCAGCTCCAGAGTGAGTGCGTGCTGGGCCGGGTTGGGATAGACTCGCAGCGGCTCGGTGGCGGTACGCGGGTCGGCGGCCAGCGGTGCGCCGATGTTGAGCGTGGCCGTGCCGATATTGTTGGTTTCGTTGTTTTCCGGAATCAGCTCGGCGTCGTCGACCTCAGCCGTCACCTGGTGGCCGCCGGCCGTGGATGTCCAGGTGCTGGCCCCGCCGTTGGGGCCGCCGTTGGCATCCAAGGTCACTTGCTGGCCCGGCGCCAAGGCCGTCACGTGGTAGCTGCTCCAACTCACGGTCACGCCGTCGACCTTGAACTTCACTCCGTGCTTGACGGCCGGCGTGGGCGTGTTGCCGAAGTTCTTGATGGTGGCGCTGAAGGTCACGGGCTGGCCCGCGGCTGGCGCGGTGGGGTTCCAACTGATGCCGGTCACTTGCAAGTCGCGGCTGTACCCGGTGTAGAGCGGCAGCACGAAGCTCAGGCTGGCGTCTTGCTCGGCCTTGCGCGTGGGTAGGCTGCTGCTGGTCAGGGTGCTGACGGTGCTGCCACGGGTTTCCTGCACCACGTTGGTAAACACGCCGTGGGTGCTGCCTGAACGCGCCTCCCCGAAGCCGGCAATGGACACCGACGAGTTGTCGTTGACGAAGGCCGACAGCGCGCCCGGATCCTTCGCCGCCAGCGTCAGGCCGCCGAGCACTTCGGTCTGGCCACCGTTTTTGGTTTCGATGAGCGTGTTGGGCCACTCCG
>NZ_JBTYZO010000055.1:0-2397 GCF_057808495.1 Hymenobacter sp. M1-2 | reverse complement strand
CACCCCTCATGAACATGAACTTCACTCACCAACCATCGTGCAACCCGCGTCGCTTCAGGGCGCTTTTACGGGTGCTGCCTCTCACCCTGCTGCTACTAAGCGGTTTGCTGGCCACGGCCGCTTCGCCTGACCTGAACACCGTCAAGGCTCGGCTCAAGGCCGATGCGCTGGCCGAGCCAGCCCCGACCACCGCCACCGTCAACAGCCTACTTTCGAGCCAAGCCGCCAACGGCAGCTGGTCGACCATCGATTACGCCAACACCAGCTCGGGTACGTGGAAACCCATGGAACACCCGCGGCGGCTGCTAAAATTGACATTAGCCTATCACCGCGCCCCCACCGCATCTAGTCCCAACCCCCACTACCACAGCGAGGCTTTGCTGCAACGCATCGCGAAGGGAATTAAGTTTTACGCCTTCCACAAACCCAGCCCCGACCGCGGTATAACATCGGTTAACTTTTGGCACCGCAACATCGGTGAGGGCGAAGTTTTAGGACCGGTGCTACTCCTCATGCAGGACGTGTTGCGTCGCGCCACCAACGCCCCGCTGACGGCTGACGAGTTTCAAAAAGCGGTAAGCCGGCTGCCGAAGACGACGGCTGGCATGTGTTACGGCAACCCGGCCACCTGCACAGGCCAGAACCTGGTGTGGGTAGCCGCCAATGTCGTCCGCCGCGCCAGCTTGGAAGGAAACGACGCCTGGATGGCGACAGCCTTTGCCGAAATAGAAAGTACCGTAGTTGTGACGGCTCAGGAAGGGATTCAGCCTGATTATAGCTTCCACCAGCACGGCCCCCAACTCTACAGCGGCGGCTACGGCCGCCAGTTCGTAGAGGACGCCGTATATTGGCTTTCCACAGCCCGTGGCACTGCCTTTGCCTTTGATGGGAGCAAGCGCGGCGTGCTGACCAACCTGTTGCTGGATGGGCAACGTTGGATGGTACGCGGCAAAACCTATGACTACAGCGTGGTAGGCCGCGAAATCACGCGTGTTAACATAATTAATAATGCTGCTACCTTAGCCATAGCTGCCCGGCGCCTGGCCGCAGCCGGGGCCCCGCGCGCAACCGAACTGACATCGCTGGCGGCCGTTGTGGACGGCACGCAAGCGCCCGCGCTAAGCGGCAACCGCCACTTCTGGCGCTCGGATTACATGAGTCACGCCCGGCCGGGTTACCTAGTCACCGCGCGCATGCATTCGGTGCGTACCGTAGGCACGGAAAGCAACGTACCTAACCTAGAAGGCTATAAGAACTGGTACCTAGGCTACGGGGCTAGTTATCTTTACCGTCGCGGCGACGAATATCGCGACATCTTTCCAGTGTGGGACTGGGCGCGCGTGCCGGGCATTACCAGTGAGCATGTCAGTAGTTTCAAGCCAGTCCCGTATATAAAAGGGCTGACTGCCTTCGTTGGCGGCGTTTCGGACGGTCAAGTGGGAGCCGCTGCTTATGATTTTGCCGTGCGTGATATGGCCGATGTCAACGACAAGACCGTGACGGGGCGCAAAGCCTGTTTTTACTTCGACGAAGCGTATGTGTGCTTGGGAGCAAGCATCACGGGCAACCGGCCGAACCCCATCTATTCTTCCGTTAACCAGTGTCTGCTCACCGGACCAGTAACGGCCAAACTCGGCACCGGCGCCTCGGCGATAGTGACTACTGGCGAACATAAGTTGACGGCCCCGCGCTGGGTACACCACGATGGGGTGGGCTACGTGTTTTTGGGCAACCCGGCCAACGTGACGCTCAAGAACCAAGACCAGTCGGGTACGTGGAAGAGTATCAAGGGTGATCAGTCGGATGCCCTCGTTACCAAGGGCGTGTTTAGCCTCTGGTTCGACCATGGCAACAGCCCCAACAGCGCCACTTACGAGTACGTAGTGGTGCCGGACGTGACGGCAGCGGAACTCAATACTTATACGAGCAGCCATGCCGGCGGCTTGCCGCTACGCGTGCTGGTCAACTCGAAAGAGGTGCAGGCCGTGCGTCACAACGGGGCCGGCATCACGCAGGCCGCCTTCTACCAGGCCGGCTCGCTCACGCTGCCCGACGGGCGCACGCTGGCTGTCGACCAGCCCTGCCTGGTGCTCGTGCGCGAGAACGGCACAAGCGTGAAGGTGGCCGTGAGCAACCCCAAGAACGCGGCGCTGACCGTGACCGTGACGCTGAGCGGCCAGCTACAGGGCACCAGCGCTACCTACAATGTCACAGCCAATTCAACCCGCCTCAACTTCGCCTTGCCCGGCGGCGAGTACGCTGGCCAGAGTCTGGTCAAGGAGTTTACCAAGACGGTTATAGTGGCCGGCCCGGTGGCCCCTGCTAGCCTGGCGGCGGTAGCGGCCTCTTCCACGCAAGTAAACCTGCGCTGGCTGAACGCCAACACGGCCGCCAGCG
>NZ_JBTYZO010000054.1:0-2667 GCF_057808495.1 Hymenobacter sp. M1-2 | reverse complement strand
CATTGTTCATTGTTCATTGTTCATTGTTCATTGTTCATTGTTCATTGTTCATTGTCTCTATGCGTTACCGTCATACCATTCGCCAGCAAGTCTACAACTTCCCGGACCTGAAGACTTTGCTTGCCAAAGCCTCGCCCCTGCGCTCCGGCGACGTGCTGGCCGGAGTGGCCGCCGACACCTACGAGGAGCGGGTAGCGGCCCAGCTAACCCTGGCCGATGTACCCCTGCGCAACTTCCTGCACGAAGCCCTCATTCCCTACGAGCAGGACGAGGTTACGCGCCTTATTCTCGACACCCACGATGCCAACGCCTCCGCTCCCATCAGCCATTTCACCGTGGGCCAGCTGCGCGACTGGCTGCTCTCCGAAGCCGCCGACACCGAGGTGCTGCAACGCCTGGCGCCGGGCCTGACCCCGGAAATGGTGGCGGCCGTGTCCAAGCTCATGCGCAACCAGGAGCTTATTGCCGTGGCCCGCAAGTGCGAAGTGGTGACGCGCTTCCGCAACACGCTGGGCTTGCGCGGGCACCTGGCCACTCGCCTGCAACCCAACCACCCCACCGACGATGCCCGCGGCATTGCGGCCAGCCTCGTCGATGGCCTGCTCTACGGCAGTGGCGACGCCGTGCTGGGCATCAACCCCGCCACCGACAATGCCAAAGCGGTGCGCAACCTGCTGGACATGCTCGACGCCGTGCGCGAGCAATACGCCATTCCTACCCAGTCGTGCGTGCTGTGCCACGTCACTACCACGCTAGACCTTATTGGGCAGGGCGCGCCCGTAGACCTCACGTTCCAGTCTATTGGGGGCACGGAGGCTACCAATGCGAGTTTCGGGGTGAGCCTGACACTGTTGCAGGAGGCCTGGGAGGCCACACTGGCGCTGCAACGCGGCACGTTGGGGCAGCACGTGATGTACTTCGAAACCGGCCAGGGCAGCGCGCTTTCCGCCCACGCCCACCACGGCCTCGACCAGCAGACCTGTGAAGCCCGCGCCTACGCCGTGGCCCGCCGCTTTCAGCCGTTGCTGGTGAATACGGTGGTGGGCTTCATTGGCCCCGAGTACCTTTACGACGGCAAGCAAATCATTCGGGCGGCACTGGAAGATCATTTTTGCGGCAAGCTGCTGGGCCTGCCCATGGGCGTAGACGTCTGCTACACCAACCACGCCGAAGCCGACCAGGACGACATGGACAATCTGCTCACGCTGCTCGGCGTGGCGGGCTGCAACTTCATCATGGGCATTCCCGGCGCCGACGACATCATGCTCAACTACCAGTCTACCTCCTTCCACGATGCGCTCTACCTGCGCCGGGTGCTAGGCCTGCGCCCCGCCCCCGAGTTTGAAGCCTGGCTCCAACAGCAAGGCATTTTCAGCGCGCAAGGCCAGCTGCTGCCCGCCCCCGATAAGCACCGGTTGCTCACAGAGTTGCCCCAAACCTCAGCGTAAACGAAAGTCACCCAACCTACCGCGCCTTGGGGCCGCTAGCTCCCGGTGTGCTGACTACCTCTGCTATGGAAACTACGCCCGCGCTGTCGCTTGAGAATCCGCCGCCCGACCCGTGGGCCGGTCTAAAAGCCTTTACTGCCGCCCGCATTGCGCTGGGCCGCACGGGTACCAGCGTGCCGCTGCGAGAGTCGCTGGCGTTTCGGCTAGCCCACGCCCACGCCCGGGACGCGGTGTACTCGGTACTGGAAACGGAACGGCTGCTGACGGAGCTGCAAGCCTTGCAGGAGCCGGTATGCCAAGTGCACAGTCGGGCCGAAAACCGCCAGCAGTACTTACAGCGTCCCGATTGGGGCCGGCAGTTGCACGAAGAGTCGCGTCGCCAGCTGCGGGAGTTTGCTCCGCCCGCCGCCGACGTAGCCATCATCCTGGCCGATGGCTTATCGGCCACGGCCGTAAACCAGCACGCGCTGCCGCTGCTGCGCCTGCTGCTCCCGCAGTTGCAACAGGCGGGCTTGCAGTTGGCGCCGCTCGTCCTGGCCGAGCAGGCCCGCGTGGCCATCGGCGACGAAATTGGGGCGGCGCTCCATGCCCGGCTCGTGCTCGTCCTCATTGGCGAACGGCCCGGCCTCAGCTCCCCCGACAGCCTCGGCGCCTACTTCACCTACGCCCCCCGCCCCGGCCTCACCGACGAAGCCCGCAACTGCGTTTCCAACATCCGCCCCGAAGGCCTGCCCTACGCCGCCGCCGCCGACAAGCTGTTCTTTCTGCTGCGGGAGGCGCTACGCCGGCAGTTATCGGGCGTGGGGCTCAAGGATGAAATGGGGTTGTTGGGTGAGTAGCGGCACCGTCATTGAGCAGCCTCACGCGAGAAGACATGCGCATGTACGTTTACGTTACTTGGTCTTTAGCCCTATCCAACTCAAATTGCGCACTAGAGCTAGAGGCTAGTTCCCCTCCTTTTTTAAGGAGGGGTTAGGGGTGGTTGATGACGCGAGAATGACTTTTTAAATCTAGTTTTTAAAGGACGTCGAACGAGTATCAACTACCCCCTAGCCCTTCCTTAAAAGGGAGGGAAGCTAGCTTTTAATCCTAGCTTTCTAGGCTGTGTAGCTCTGTAGTCTGCAACTTGGGCTATCCTTGCTCGTTGGCGTATCTATTCACTACCTAGGTTGTACGGACAATTAGCGCAGCCACAACAAGGCCGCAACGAAATGGACCA
>NZ_JBTYZO010000053.1:0-3384 GCF_057808495.1 Hymenobacter sp. M1-2 | reverse complement strand
CACCCCTCATGAACATGAACTTCACTCACCAACCATCGTGCAACCCGCGTCGCTTGTATGTACACGATGAGCAGGGTCAGCTTGTAAGCTGGGTAGGCGGGTGCCTGCAGGCGGGCACAACCAAGTTGCACCTGCCCACGGTTTCATACTCGGGCACCTGCTATCTCACCTCCTACCTCAACGGCAAGTCCGAGTGCTCCATCCACCAGGTCGAGTAAGCCTCGGCTGGTATGCTTTCCGCTAGTGGTTCGGGCACCTTTATAGGCCTAGCCATTGAGCAGTGGCATTCATAGGCCGGGCAGACCATGGATGATGCTTGGGTTCGCAGCGGCATCCAGTACCCCGTCAACGGGCCACGCTACTCTCACTGTCACCTATCACTCATGTAACTTCAATCACTCATGCAACACAAGAACCCATTCCAACTGCCGCCATTCGACCGGGGCTTTTCCGTTTGTCGCTTTGGTGCAGCTTACTGCCTCTGGGTCGTACTGCTGCTGGGTAGCTTTGCCAGCCACGCTCAAGTCAAGCTGCTGGGCCACACCCTCACGTCGGGGCACCCCCGCCTGCACTTCACCCCGAACAAGGCCGACAGCGTCCGCAGCCGCATTTTCGCCACCCGGCCCACCTACTCGGCGCCCGGCCGTTACGCCACGGCGCCGGTGTACTCGTCGGTGGCCGCCAACAAGCGCTTCGTCGACGGCTACCATGCGTTGATCAAGAGAGGAAATCAATATGCTAAAGACGATTCTCTGAACAAATCCACTAACAACCCCGCCAAGGGCTACAAGCCCGGCAACGAATGGGCCCGCACGGTGTTGACGCGCCAGCAAACTTTTGCTTCCCTCTACGTGCTCACCCGCGACCGGCGCTGGCTCAACAAGGCCGTGGCCGACCTGGACGCCATCTGCGCTTTCACGTACACGTTCGACCCGAAGTTCTACATCGACGCCCTGGCCAAGTCGAATGCCGGCTGGGTGGGCGTCGACGGCAAAGACAACCTGGAAACGTCGGCCTTCACCGTGGCCGTGTCGCTCGGTTACGACTGGCTCTTCGACGGGCTGACTGCCGCCCAACGCACCCGCTACGCCAGCACCATTGTAAAACGCGGCCTGCGCTACAGCTTCAAGCGCATGAAGCAAAGCGGAGTGGGCTGGGCCAACAGCTACGGCGACCCGGCCCTGGGCTTGAACGGCAACTGGGGGCTGGTCGTCAACGGCGGGCTGGGCGTGGGCGCGCTGGCCGTGGCCGACGTCAACACCCAGACGTCCGATTCGATGCTGACCCGCGTGCGGGCCAACTACCTCACCAACACCAACCACGCGCTGGCGCTGTACGCCCCCGACGGGGGCAGCTACGAGGGCGTCACGTATTTCGCCTTCGGTCTGGAGTACAACCTCTACCTCTTCGACGCCGTGCGCACGGCGCTCGACCCCAACGTGCTGGGCATGACCCAGGCCCCCGGCTTCGACAAGTGCTACACCTACGTGCTGCACATGAACGGGCCGGCGGGCAAAAATTTCAACTACGGCGACCAAGGCGACGGCAACCAAGGCATACCGTTGGCGGGGCTGTGGTTGGGGCGCCAGTTCAACCGGCCCTTGTTTGCGCAGCAGGGCCTGGGCTCCGGCAGCCTCAGCTCGGCCTATAGCATGCTGTGGTACAAAGACGCACTAATGACTTCCACCGCCAACAAGCCCCCTAAGGATGGCCTCTACCGCGGCCCTGAGGTGGCCACGCTGCGCAGCGCCTGGGACGATAAAAACGCCTTTTTCACGGGCCTGCTGGCCGGCCCCAACGAGAAAAGCCACGCCCACCTCGACAACGGCATGTTCGTGCTCGACGCGCTGGGGCAGCGCTGGGCCCTCGACATGGGCGCCGACTTTCCCTACCCGAGCGACATCTTCACGGGCGACCACCAAAGCAGTGCGCGCTGGACGTACTACCGCGACGGGACCGAGGGGCAGAATACGCTGGCCATCAGCGCCAATACCCAAAAAACGCTGGCGTTTGCGAACCAGAAATCCCGGTCGCGCGACACGATCGTGGCCTTCCAAAGCTCGGCCAGCCAGTCGTTTGTCGTGGGCGACCTGACCGACTCGTACTCGCCCCTGCCGGCCGACAGCAAAACGGGCTTCGCCGGCGACGCGCGTCAGGTGAGGAAAGTGCAGCGCGGGGTGATGCTGTTCGGCTCGACCCAGGTGCTGGTGCAAGACGAAGTCGCGGCCACCAACCCGGTCGAAGTCATCTGGATGATGCACACCAAGGCGGCCATTTCGGGCATCAACAACTCGACAACAACGTTGACGAGCAAGATGAAAAAAGCCGACGGCACCTACCCCACCTACACCCAATACCAGACGCTGACGGCCTTGCCCAACGGCAACAAAACCACCCGCAGCCTGACCCTGACGCAAGGCGGGCAAAGCATGAAGGTCGAGATTCTGGAGCCGGCCGGCGCCTACTTCGACGTGGTGACGGCCGACCCCAACCGCAGCCACAAAGACCAGTACTTCATCAAAGCGACGAAGGAGAAGCTCGACTACTGGGAGGCCCCCAATGGCATGGTGCGCAACCTGCTGGTGCGCTTGGGCGGAACAGCCTACCCCAACGGAAAGCTGCCGGCGGGGCAGAGCGTTACCATTCGGGTGCGCTTCGTGCCGGGCGGCAGCACCGCTGCCGCCCCGCCGTCGGTGGAGCTGGCCAAGTGGGGCCAACTCGCCGCGGCCACGCTGAAGGCCCCGGCGAACCTCGCGGCCGCCACGGCGGCGGCCAATCCGACGCGGGTGAACCTGAGTTGGGCCAACGCCAACACGGCCGCCAGCGCGGCGGCCGTGCTGGTTGAGCGTTCGAGCACGAGCGCCACGACTGGCTTCGCGTCACTTACGCTCTCTCCGGCCCCCTCGGGCACGGCCACGGCCACGGCCGACACGACGGTGGTGGCGGCCACGACCTACTACTACCGGGTGCGGGCGCGCAACGCGGCCGGCACCTACTCGGCTTACAGCAACGTGGTCCCGGTCACCACCCCGGCCAAGCTAGCCCAAACGATTACGTTCGCCGTCCTGCCGGGCAAAACGCTGGGGGATGCCGCGTTTGCCTTGAGTGCCACGGCCAGCTCGGGCCTGCCCGTGAGCTTCGCCGTGAGCGGCCCGGCCACGCTTGGTGCCACCAACACCGTGACCTTGACCGGCGTGGGCCAAGTGACGGTGACGGCCACACAGCTCGGCGACAAAAACACCGCCGCGGCCGCGGCGGTAGTCCGGCGCTTCGCCGTGGCCGCGCCGGTCGCCTTACCGCAGGTGCCGACAAACTTGGCGGCGGTAGCAGCCTCTTCCACGCAAGTAAACCTGCGCTGGCTGAACGCCAACACGGCCGCCAGCG
>NZ_JBTYZO010000052.1:0-5113 GCF_057808495.1 Hymenobacter sp. M1-2 | reverse complement strand
ACTGATTTCGTCCAGATTACTCACGAACGCAAAGATAATTGTCCGTACAACCTAGCTCCTTTCTCTCCTCTCCCACCCCAAATGACAGATTCCTCCAACTCCCGCCGACACTTTCTGCGCTACGCCGCTGGCCTCGGCCTCTTGTCGTTTCTGCGCCGGGCGCAGGCAGCAGCTCCGGCACCGCCGCGCACCTACACCAACCCCATACAGCCCGGCAACTTCCCCGACCCTTTCGTGCTGCGGCATGAGGGCGTGTACTACGCCTTCGGTACCACGGGCGAGGACCGTACCAAGCCTGATGGCCGCATTTTCACGGTGCTTACCTCCCGCAATTTGGTGGACTGGCAGCCGGCGGGCGGCGCCCTCACTCCGCCCGATGGCAGCGAAAAAGCGCAGTTCTGGGCCCCGGAGGTGGTATACCACGAGGGCACGTTCTACATGTATTACTCCATGGGCGGCGGGGCCGTGGGCGCCACGGTGGGGCATCGGCTGCACGTGGCCACCAGCCGCACACCCGCCGGACCTTACCAGCAAGTAGCCCTGCTTGACGTGCCGGAAAGCAAGTTCACCATCGACGCTCATCCTTTCCAGGATACCGACGGGCAGTGGTACCTCTTCTACGCCCGCGACTTCATCGACTCCGACAATGGCTACTACCCCGGCACCGGCCTGGCGGTGGATAAGCTGATTGGCATGACCCGGCTGGCCGGCGAGAGCCGCACCGTGATGCGGGCCCGCCACCCCTGGACGGTATTCGAGAAGAATCGCCTCATGCCGCTCTATGACAACCGCACCTTTGCGCAGTGGCACACCCTGGAAGGCCCCTTCCTGCGCCGCCACGAGGGCAAATACTACTGCTTCTACAGCGGCGCCAATTTCCTCACCGACCGCTACGGCGTCGACTACTGCGTGGCTGATTCCATCTTAGGCCCCTACTCCGATGCCGGAGCGGAAAACGGGGCCCGCGTGCTGCACCAGGTACCAGGCAAAGTGCGCGGCCCCGGCCACCACTCCCACATCATGAGCCCCGACGGCAAAACCGAATATCTGGTTTACCACGCCTGGAACCCCAAGATGACCGAGCGCCAGCTCTGTATCGACAAGCTAGCCTGGACCCCGCAAGGCCCGCGGGCGGTGGGTCCTACTTACACGCCGCAGCCCATGCCGTGAGGATAAAAATCCCCTTTACCTCCTCTAGTCATAAGGGAAAAACGGTAGCTTAGTGCCTCCATCAATGCTATCCTATCGTGCCAGTTCTACATGCCGAAATTCAGGTGTCCGGCCATTACGCGCTCTGCACCACCACACTCCACTCACTCTCGCAAAGCACCGACTATGTAGGGCGACCTAGTAGCACGGTTAAAGTCGGACTTATCAAGCTGATCTTCACGGGAGAAGAAGCACTTTCGGGGTTCTGGGCTGAGGTTGGGCTCGACTCGTACCGGCGTGTGAGCGGGCACATTGGTTTCTTCCATGAAGAAGGCCACACCCTACGGCGGCTTACGTTCTATGATGCGGCGTGCGTGCGATACGAAGTTCGCTTCGACGCGCGGGGCCGCAACGGACAGCCTTCGCTGGAAGCAGAAGTCCATTTCTCACCCGCCGCCATTGACCTTCATGGCGCGCACGTTGAAGCCCATACGCAGCTTTGGTGGGAGAAAAACCCGGTTACCCGCTTCAACGCGCTTACCAAACCGCCGGACCTGCTGCCTTCGCCTAGCTTGCGCGCAGCGTTGCCACCCACGCCACCACCGACCCCAACTCCGCTAACGGCTACCCCTCCGCAGTTACCTCGCCCGCCTAAGACCGCTCTAGACCCAAAAAACAAGCCTAAGTACTCCCCTACCATTGCCAAATGGTATAAGAAAGGTGGCGCCATTGAAGTGCTAGATGACGGAAGCTGGAAATACACTGACTGGGACCTTAATTCTGTTGTATACAAAGGGGGCTTTCCTGTTTTTGAGCCGCCTCACAAACGACAAGAAGTAGACATCCCTAACATGCAAGGAAATTGCACGACAGATTACGATGCTGCGGATGCACTTGCACTTGAAGGACCAGCACTTGACGGAAACACCTGGCATCACCATCAAAATTTGGTTACGATGCAGGAGGTGAATGACAAGGTTCATACCCGATTTACCCACTATGGTGCTCGCTCGATCATAAAAGCACGGAAGAAAACCCCAATACTCAAGAAAAAAGATGCTTAACATTAATTCGTACGGCAAGGCCGAAGAGAAAGAATTAGCAGCTTTTGAAAAAAAGCTTGGCTTCACGCTACCAAATGACTATCGCACTTTTTTAAAAGAGCATAATGGCGGTAGAATAAATAACCAAGTTTTCTTCGTAGAAGGTATCGAGCAAGATGTTTTGATGCGTGTTTTCTTTGGGCTCAACAATCCAACTGAGACACTGAATTTAGTATTCTGGCTTGACGAGTATAAAGAAGATATCCAGGAAACAGCTCTAATAATTGGCAAAGAACCAGGAGGAGGTCTTCTACTATTCATCACAGAAGGTGACGATAAAGGAATCTATTTTTGGGATCATGCCCACTTCTTCCCAGAATCATCGGAGGAAGAGGGCAATACATATTTCCTGGCAGATTCCTTCACTGAGTTTTGTGATTCATTAGTTGATTATAAACCAGCATAGGAGCGTGATGATGATACTATGCTTAACATCACACCAAACGGCCAAGCCAGCGAAGAACAAATAGTTGCTCTAGAGAAGAAGCTGGGCTTCTTACTTCCAGAAGACTACCGCACGTTTTTAAAAAATTACAACGGCGGAGCCTCAGAGGACTATCAATCATTCTTTGTCGAAGGGCTTGGCGAAGAAGTGCTCATGCACGTGTTCTATGGAGTTTACCAGCCGATAAAAAGTCAAAACGTTGCGTTTTGGATTGATGAGTTTGGAGACGACTTACAAGAAACTGCCTTCATTTTTGGCAAGGAGCCGGGTGGCGGTTTTCTCACCTATATCACCACCGGAGAGGATAAAGGTGTATACTTCTGGGACCACGGCCATTTCTTCGAGGAGTCAACGGAAGAAGATGGTAATACTTACTTTGTAGCAGATTCTTTTGCTGATTTCTGTTCCCTCCTAAAGCCGTTTGTTGAGGCAGATTCGTAAGATTTCTCCTGCCACCCAAAGCAGTCCTAGCCCATTATGGAAACAAAAAGAAGTCTCGGCTCTCTAGTCGGGACTTCTTTTTTGATGAGCTACTTTCGATGCGCTTACTTTGTCCTCTCTCAACAGTTCTCCAGCGTGCTCGCCCAAACCAGATTTGGTTTTTTCTTCGCCTTCGCGCTGCTTGTGAGCTTCCCTTGGGCTGGGTGGGCGGCCGCGCCACCTAGGCCGCTCGCCCCGGTTTCTGATGATACCGTGCGGCGGCCGGTGGCTTATCATTTCGTGCTGACCAGCTTACCAAGCAATACGCCCGCCGATGCGGCGCTCTACTTGGTCGGGTCGTTCAACCACTGGCAGCCGGCCGATGCCCGCTACCGGTTCCGCCGGCAGGCCAATGGGCTGTTTGGCCTCACGCTGCGCACGACGCAGCCCCGGCTCGAATACAAAGTGTCGCGGGGGAGCTGGGCCACCATTGAGGGCAGTGGGCACGGGCAGGTGCGCGCCAACCGCGTGGTCACGCGCCAGCAGGTGCGGGCCGGCGCCGTGGAATTGCGCGTGCAAAGCTGGGAAGACCTGAGCGGCACCTTCCAGTTCTACTCGCTCTACGACCTGCTGCTGCTATTTTCGTGCTTCCAGGGGGTGTTGCTTCTGATTGCTATTCCGAGCATTCAGCAGGCCAATTGGGCGGCCAACCGCTGGCTGTTGTGGTTGCTGGGCTTGGGGGCCGGCTGCACGCTGCTCACGGTACTCAGCAGCGACCGGACGGTGGCCAACGCTTATCCCCAGCTCACGCTGGTACCGGACTTCATCTGGTTTCTCTACGGCCCGCTGTTTTACGGCTACCTCCGCCGGCTGCTCTTCCACGAGGTACCGTCGCGGCGGCAATGGCTGCATTTTCTGCCCTCGGCGCTGCAACTGCTGGTATACCTGCCCTACTTCCTGCTCGACAGCTACGAGTTTCAGCTGCGGCTGATCAGCCACGAGGCTGGGTTGCGGGCCGTGCTATTAGCCACCGGACTAGCGGCCCTGATCACTAACGGGATCTACTGGCTGGCGTGCCGCCGGGCTATCCGGGCCTACACCCAGCAGTACGAGGCTAGCGTGTCGTACGCCCAAAACCTGCGCTACCTCTCCACGGTGCTAGGCATTCAGGCGGTGTGCCTGGTCGTGTGGGGGTTTCTGTTTGGCGTGGTGCTGGTCAGCAGTTGGGTGGACTTCGACGTGTACACCCTCGCAGCTCGCACCGAAGCGCTGATTTGGCTGGCGTTTTCTACGCTGCCCTATTTCCTGGGCTACGTCGTGCTGCATCAGCCCGAAATCTTCCGGCTGGTGCCGACTCCCGTTGCCTCGCCCCCGGTTTCGGCCCCGAATCCGGCAGAGGCCACCGAGTTGCCCGAGCCAGCCACCGCGCCGGCTGCAACGCGCCCGCCCCGCCCGCTGGGCACGCTTGATCTGCCCGCCGCGCAGGCCACCGTGACCACCTACATGCGGCAACACAAGCCCTACCTCAATCCTAGCCTGACGCTGCACGAGCTGGCGGCGGGGCTGCAACTGCCGCCGCACGTGCTGTCCAAAGTCATCAATGAAGGCTTCGGCCAAAACTTCTTCGATTTCGTCAACGCTTACCGGGTCGAGGAAGTCAAGCAGTTGATGGCGACCCCACAGGCCCGGCAGTACACGCTGTTGGCCCTAGCAACGGAAGTGGGCTTCAACTCCAAGACGGCCTTCAACCGCGCCTTTAAAAAGCACACCGACCAAACGCCCCGCGAATATTTCAGCGGCATTCGGGAAGAGTAGAAATCCACGTTGTGGCGGCTGTAGACCGCGCTGTTGCACCCGCCTGAATTAAGACTTATGCAATTAGGGTTCTTCTAGCCCCGGCGGGGCGGCATATCGGTAGTATTTGGAAAGAAGAGAAAGAACAAGCCCCGTCGGGGTAGGGCTCCCGCACCAAAATCAGGCAAGGCGGAGTGCTTGC
>NZ_JBTYZO010000051.1:0-3580 GCF_057808495.1 Hymenobacter sp. M1-2 | reverse complement strand
ACCGGGGCTTGTAGCTCAGGTGGTTAGAGCGCTACACTGATAATGTAGAGGTCCCTGGTTCGAGTCCAGGCAGGCCCACTCGGTACACTGGTGGGGCCGCTGCCGGGACCTGAACGACGGGGGATTAGCTCAGCTGGCTAGAGCACCTGCCTTGCACGCAGGGGGTCAACGGTTCGAATCCGTTATTCTCCACTTGCGGTTTCGATCGGAAACCGAGTGAGTGCAGTAAGTAAACCGACAAGGTGAGGTCACACCGCCTTGTCGACAGTGTCTTTCAATAGGGGAGACGCACGTTCTTTGACGTAAGGTAACAAGAGAGAAAACAAAGCAACACTCACCCCCTCCTTGGAGTGGTGGTGAGCTTCTTATCCTTTCGGGGATAAGACAGAAGAAGTACGCAAGGGCACACGGAGGATGCCTAGGCTCTCAGAGGCGAGGAAGGACGCGATAAGCTGCGAAAAGCCGTGGGGAAGGGCACATACCTGGTGATCCACGGATATCCGAATGGGGCAACCCCCTTAGTGGAAGACTAAGGATCTGCACTTGTATGAGTGCAGAGGCAAACCCGGGGAACTGAAACATCTAAGTACCCGGAGGAACAGAAAATAACATATGATTCCCCTAGTAGTGGCGAGCGAACGGGGAGGAGCCCAAACCGGGCTGGTTACGGCCAGTCCGGGGTTGTAGGACCGCAACATCTGATTAGGTGCTTTTAGCTGAATGACGTGGGAAAGTCAACCAGAGACGGTGAGAGTCCGGTAAGCGAGCAGAGCATCTACGGTAGTGGGATCCTGAGTAAGGCGGGACCAGCGAAATCCCGTCTGAATCCGGCGGTACCATCCGCCAAGGCTACATACTCCTGAGAGACCGATAGTGAACTAGTACCGTGAGGGAAAGGTGAAAAGAACCGGGAATACCGGAGTGAAAAGAACCTGAAACCGTGTGCTTACAAGCAGTTGGAGGGGCTGAGTGCCCTGACAGCGTGCCTTTTGCATAATGAGCCTACGAGTTACTCCTCTCTGGCAAGGTTAAATGTGTCAACACATGGAGCCGCAGCGAAAGCGAGTCTGAACAGGGCGCAGAGTCAGAGGGGGTAGACGCGAAACTTTGTGATCTACCCTTGGGCAGGTTGAAGGTTGGGTAACACCAACTGGAGGACCGAACCAGTTTCCGTTGAAAAGGATTTGGATGACCTGAGGGTAGGGGTGAAAGGCCAATCAAACTGAGAAATAGCTCGTACTCCCCGAAATGTATTTAGGTACAGCGTCGGCGTCGAGTCAGCGGGAGGTAGAGCTACCGATAGGACTAGGGGGTGTCACAGCCTACCGAATCCTGACGAACTCCGAATGCCCGTTGATATAGCCGGCAGTGAGGCTTGGGGTGCTAAGGTCCCAGGCCGAGAGGGAAAGAACCCAGACCATCCGCTAAGGTCCCTAAATTCGGACTAAGTTGAACAAAGGAGGTCCACTTGCTTTGACAGCCAGGAGGTTGGCTTGGAAGCAGCCATTCCTTTAAAGAGTGCGTAACAGCTCACTGGTCGAGCGAGAGGGCATCGATAATACGCGGGCATCAAGTCCGGTACCGAAGCGATGGATTTGTCTTAGGACAAGTGGTAGGGGAGCATTCTAGCCGCGGTGAAGCTATCCTGTCAGGGGTGGTGGAGCAGCTAGAAAAGCAAATGTAGGCATGAGTAACGATAAGGCGGGTGAGAAACCCGCCCCCCGATAGACTAAGGTTTCCTGCTCAACGCTAATCGGAGCAGGGTTAGTCGGGACCTAAGGCTAGGCCGAGAGGCTACGTCGATGGAGAGCTGGTTAATATTCCAGCACGTATCTAGTGGAGTGATGCAGTGACGCAGAAGTGAACGATGCGCGGGCGGACGGAAGTGCCCGTTAAAGCGTGTAGGTAGAAGGAGGGTAGTGAAGTACGCCCTTCTTGCTGAAACGTGATAGTACCTGACGGCTTCGGCCAACGGGATAGTCATCTTAATCAGACTGCCAAGAAAACCTGCTAAGCGTTTACTGCTAGATACCCCGTACCGCAAACCGACACAGGTAGTCAAGGAGAGTATCCTGAGGGGCTCGAGTGAATCACGGCCAAGGAACTCGGCAAAATGGTCCTGTAACTTCGGGAGAAGGGACGCTTCCTCTTGAGCAATCAAGAGAAGCCGCAGTGAAAAGGCCCAGGCGACTGTTTAACAAAAACACATGACTTTGCGAACGCGCAAGCGGAAGTATAAGGTCTGACACCTGCCCGGTGCCGGAAGGTTAAGAGGGGAACTTAGTCCGCAAGGGCGAAGGTTTGAATCGAAGCCCCGGTAAACGGCGGCCGTAACTATAACGGTCCTAAGGTAGCGAAATTCCTTGTCGGGTAAGTTCCGACCTGCACGAATGGTGTAACGATCTGGGCGCTGTCTCAGCCGTGAGCTCGGTGAAATTGTAGTCTCGGTGAAGATGCCGAGTACCCGCCACGGGACGGAAAGACCCCGTGCACCTTTACTATAGGTTGACATTGACGCTGGGTAACACATGTGTAGCATAGGTGGGAGACGTGGAAGCGGCGGCGCCAGCCGTCGTGGAGTCACCGTTGAAATACCACCCTTGTGTTGCTTGGTGCCTAATCTGGAAAACGGAAACAGTGTCTGCTGGGTAGTTTGACTGGGGTGGTCGCCTCCAAAAAGATATCGGAGGCTTTCAAAGGTCCGCTCAGACCGCTTGGTAACCGGTTGTAGAGCGCAATAGCAGAAGCGGGCTTGACTGTGAGGCTCACTAGCCGAGCAGGGTCGAAAGACGGATATAGTGATCCGGTGGTGCCGCATGGAAGGGCCATCGCTCAAAGGATAAAAGGTACGCCGGGGATAACAGGCTGATCTCCCCCAAGAGCTCATATCGACGGGGAGGTTTGGCACCTCGATGTCGGCTCGTCACGTCCTGGGGCTGGAGAAGGTCCCAAGGGTTCGGCTGTTCGCCGATTAAAGTGGCACGCGAGCTGGGTTCAGAACGTCGTGAGACAGTTCGGTCCCTATCTGTGGTGGGCGTAGGAGATTTGCCAGGACCTGTCCTTAGTACGAGAGGACCGGGATGGACCAGCCGCTCGTGCACCGGTTGTGGCGCCAGCTGCAGCGCCGGGTAGCGACGCTGGGATGAGATAAGCGCTGAAAGCATCTAAGTGCGAAACTCACCTGAAGATGAGATCTCCAATATAGGAAGGAGCGTGGGAGACGACCACGTCGATAGGCGGTAGGTGTAGAGCCCGAAATGGCACAGCCGAGCCGTACTAATGCTCCGAACACTTCTACTGCAACTCTGCTTCTGTTTTCTCGCTTGTCCTTATGTCAACGTTTTGACAGACCTGCTCCCACTTCTAGTGGAGTAGGCTCTGCGCCAGTAATGGTGGCTTTAGCCCGGGTGTTCACCTCTTCCCATTCCGAACAGAGTCGTTAAGCCCCGGAGCGCCTATGGTACTGCCTTCACCGGTGGGAGAGTCGGTCGCCGCCAACCTTACTGTCGCCTGCCCCTTTACAGAGGCGGGCACACCCCCAAGGCCCTCGTTGCTCCTGCCCCGGCGCACCGAGGGCCTT
>NZ_JBTYZO010000050.1:0-5628 GCF_057808495.1 Hymenobacter sp. M1-2 | reverse complement strand
GGTGGTACTGAATCCGGTCGATGATGGTGTTGTTCGCCACCCTGGCCCACCCCTCCACCAACGGACGCATTGCTGTAATGGCTACCTCCGCAGGCAGGCCCTCCACAAAGGCTAGCACCTCCTGAGCCGACCTACCAACCGCCACCAACTTTTCCGCTAAGTACTGCTCATCGGCCGTCGTCGGATTCGTCCAGGCCTTCCCCTGCTTAACGAGCTGGTGCTTCACCACCCGGCACGACGTCGAGCAGAACTTCCCTCCTCGGCGCTTCGGCTCGTACTCTTTCCCGCACTTCTGGCAAACCTGAATCATACCCGAAAGTACAAATTGTGTGATAAGATTTTCTATAACTAAAAGTGCTTAAAAACGAGTAGATGGGATATTCATCCACCCGCTGTAATCGACAAATTCGTCTGGTCAGTAAGCAAGACCAGATTACCAGACGGGTCTTGGAAAGTAGCGGTTTCCCCATCCTCATACCCGTGGATCATGCCTAGTATTTCGCCAGTCGGCAACCCCATCTGTGTCAATCGTGTGCGAGCGTCTTTGATAGAATGAATCGACAACCCCACCGGGCCGCGTTCGCCAACTGAGCTTAGTATGAGGGAAAAACTGCCTAACTGATAATACAATCCGTGTTCCTGCTCTAGAGGAGAAACCCCAAGTAGCGCCGTATACCACACGCTGGCCGTTGATTGATTATCTGCGAAAACGTAGTGGTTTGGCTCCATCAGAAAGGTAAGTGAGAAGACGTAAAGCAAATGTAATTCCTCGTTCCGAGGATAGGTTTTCGGGCATGAGCCACCCCGCACTGTCCAGTTTATTTTAGCACATATTCCCTCGGCCGGATAGACTTTTTTGGGCCCTGCAGGACGCCTCTATGCGGGGTGGCTCATGCCTGAAAACCTAACAAGCCCGACCGATGGCCGAGCTTGTTGCATAGGTGTGTGAGATGGGAGCAGCTGTGATCAATACAAACAAAACCGTCCAGCAGAGGGCGAACCTTCAACGCTGGACGGACTTGGGACGTGCGTCCGTGGCACTACCGTATTCCTGGCCGGTTGCTCCTCAGCAGAGCCGGTTACGCTTCCGATAGTAAGGCGAAGATAGAGTTAGTTAGACAACAGACTTGCGGTGCAAATCGAAAATATCTACCTCTCCTCTTTCTAATAGCTCCTCTAGGGCTTCTGTCCCATGTTCTTCTCTGTATCGAAGTTCATTTTCGGAAATAGGGATTGCTAGCACCCACGCGACGGTTTTAGTGTCGAAAGTGAGGGTTTCTAGCTTATCCTCCCACAAATAGGGGTCTGAGAACAGAACATGGGGTAAGTCTGCATTCTGATCGTACATCTGAATCGCATTTTGCAAAACTGAGCCAGGTGAGCAGAAAAACTTCTCCCGAATGGAGTAGAAGCCTATTGTGCTGAGCACATTAGGGAAATATTCTACATCCTTATAGGCTGCGCCCAATACCTCTACACGTGTCGGGAATTCTTTGCCATCCTGATAAGTCGGATAGTCCGAAAGCCCTACTGTGCCATAAAACCGCACATTCGGGTCTATGGGGTCCGTGCAGGAAAACAGGGCTAAATCCAGCTCGTTGATATCGTCGCGATACCGGCGAACAGAGGGATCGAACCCCAATGCACCAGCCAGAGTCTTCGCAATCGTCTTGTTTTCAGCGGAAATATTCATGTGGAAGGTGAGGTTAACTGCCCCCTAGAAATAGGTCGGTGAGGTCTTCTTCTTGGTGGGAACGATTGGAAGAGGGTAATTCAGGTCGATAATGTGAGGGAACGTTGTGTTCATCTACAAACTCCTTCCGGCCAATATTGCGCTGTGCGGCACTGAGCTGGTGTTTGCGGAACTCGTAGCCGGGTTTATGCCCCATATCCCATGTATCCGTGGGTTCAATGGGGGTTCGGGTTAAGGGGTCATATACTTTTCCATCACTTTCTTTGGCTCCCTTGAAAGCATCATCACGCACGCCTCGACGGTGAGTATAGGGACGTTGATAGTACCATTTACCGTACTCATTAACCGTACCAGCAGTGGATAAAACAGGCTCTGCTGGGCTGGTAGGCCGTTTCCCGGAGTAGGGAGACTTAGGCTTTTTCTTGCGTTTTTTCTTAGGTTTCTGGCCTAGTGGGGCTGATGAATTAGGTGCTGGTGGCTGAGCTGGTGGAGTTGGGGCAAGTGGTGGGGTTGATACCGAGAGAGATTGAGCCCGCAAGCTAGGAGATGGAAGCAGGGCCATCGGTTTGCTAAGGGCATTGAAGCGCGTAACCGCGTTTTTCTCCCAATACAAGCGAGTGTGGTTCTCGATGTGGGTTCCATCGAAGTCCACGGCCGCTGCACTGAAATGCACTTCTGTTTCCAGGGAAGGCCCGTGTTGGCCTCGTGCATCGAAACGCACCTGGTAGAACACACAGGCCGCGTCGTAGAAGGTGAGGCGACGCATCGTGTGGCCTTCCTCGTGGAAGAACCCCACATGGCCGCTTACTCGCCGGAAGGAATCCACTGCCAATTCTGCCCATAGGTCGTGTAGGGCTATCTCCCCGGTGAAGACCAGCACAATAAGCCCGGCTTTAACGGTAGAGCTAGGGCGTCCTTGGTAATCGACGGATTGCAGGAACGAATGGTGGGCTCTAGTGCAAGGGGCACAGAGGCCCGCCACCTGGACTTCGGCATGTAAAACGGGCACGGCGAATAAGCTTAGTTAGTCCGCCAAAATACCGTTTTTCTCCCCACTGCCCCCGATTAGGGCAGTAGTGTTCTCTCTGCTTCAACGCTTCATTGCTTCAAAATACCAATGCGTCAAAGTATCATGATGTCAAAGTATCATGACGTCAAAACTTCAAACGTTCGTGCTGCACCAAGCTGGCCAGCTCGGTGCGGGCCTGCGCCGCATGCGCTGCGGTGCCTGGATTGCGTTCTAGCCATTTGTAGCGAACGCCTAACCCAAACCCCCGGCCATCATAGCTGCCATCGGGCAACGTTTCCAACCAGAAGCAAGAGCCCGCTTCGTAAAATTCCTGCATGGCCACCTCAATGAGCACGGCCCTTTCCCGCTGCGCGGCGCTGAGCTGGGGCCACTGCTCTAGATAGTCTACTAGCTCATTAGCGAGTTGGTAGTACTCATTCTGATTGTAGAGATTCATTTTTTCCCTTTTGTTCCTCTTCCTTTAATTCAGCATCTGAGCTAGGTGAAGGAACAGGACTGTTAAAAAAATCTAATTGAGCATTCGTAAGTGGCATCTTTTTGTCTTGTTGAACTGAGTACTCATTTACCATTACAAGACGATTGCCATTAAAGAAGATAGCTGGATTGATAAAGAACGTATAAATCTTAGGGGTTCGGGCAATAAAGCCATGTTTAAGTAGCTCACTTACACCACTGTAAACCGAAGCTTTACTTGTATAGCCTGTAAATTTCATACAATCCTCCAAGTCAAAAAGCACCTGGTCTTTAGACACGTGTAGAGCATCTAAGAAGTAACCGAATACCCTAAATCCGGTGCTACTCAATTGGAATAAGGCCCGAATTTGACTTTTAAAAATCTTCCTAAATTCTTCTTTGTCAACCACGTGCTTAGTGCCGATGAGCATACTATGCTCCTCACCTGTGTCAGTGTTCACTATTGAGAACCCCTTAGGGTTACCCACCTGCACTACTTGATTCCTAGTGGGTACTACCAACGGAGCCAAGTAAGGATTACTCTGATGGACAGGGAAGGATGTAAGCTTGGCTACTTTTTCGGCTTTTTCCATACTAACAGTTCATTTTATACGCTGCAAATATAAACTATTAGGTCACAAGTTTTGAATTATTAGTTCAAAAAAAGATATTGAAAATTGAACGATTAGTTTTGAGACCTTGAACTATCAGTTCAGAAACCTTGAACTTTTTTTTCTTCTAACTCTCAGTCCAATAATAACTTAGTTGTTTATCCCTTCTTAGTCTTAAAATTGGGGCTGATTTAAGCCCCAATCCGAGCCTGCTTCGGCACTACATTTCAATGCCTCCGCCTTGGCTGCGGCCCTGCTGGCGGATCCGTGCCTTGTCACGTTGTTGGGTACGCTGCACGGCCTGTTCGTACGCCTCCTTCATAGGCACCCCACCTGGCTTAAGCTCGCCGAGTTTGAACCGGCTGCCGGTGGCTACATGCGCTAATCGGTGGCCATTCGTGGTAGCATCCCGGCTGTATTGAAAGTCGGGCAAGCGTCGCAGCTGCTCGGTCAGGTCGCTTGTCTTCCGAATGGGAGCTTTTAAGGCCCGCTGCACGTGGATTTCGGCCTCGGCCTGGATGCTGGCCCGCACCTGGCGTCCGTGTTCCAACACGTGCGCCGGTAGGGCCTCCCCCTGCACCGCGCGCACGGCCACTTGCGTCAGATCAGCCAGCACCTCGCCCCGATCAGCCAGAACTTTCGTTTTTGTGCCCTCCACGCTCGCCAATTGCCGCGTGAGCGTCTTCGCCCGGTCTTTGGCCGTGCTGCTGTCCTGCGCAATCTGCGCGGCCTTCGCGGCCCGTTCATTCGCGGCCGTGAGCTGCCGGGCCAGCTCCGCGTTCAACTGGGCCTCCTGCTCGGCTTTCCACTTGGCCAGGTTCACCAGGTCGAACGGACTCGGCCCCTCGATGTGCAGCCGGCCAGGCGTCGCCGGCGTGGCCAGCTCGCCCACCTCGCCGCGGCTGCGCTCCTGCACCCCGTACACGTGGCGCATGGTCTCGTGCTTGGCCCGGCTATGCTCGACGCCCCGCTCCAGCCCAAACGGCTTCATGGCCTGGGCGTAGTCGGTCTGGAGCTGGCGCAAGGTCTTCGGGTTGAACAGGTCTTTGGCCGACAAGCGCCCGTCTTCTGTGATGGGTACCACCACGGCCTGAAAGTGCGGGGTTAACTCGTCCTGGTGCAGCGTCATGGCCACCACATTTTCCTTTCCGAACTTGGCTTGGAGAAATGCAATGTTCGCCTTCTCCCAAGCACTATTCCGCACGTCGCCCACCCGGCCCTGCTCGTCGCGTTGGAAAGCCTCCGGGCTGGCTGTTAGAATGACCTCCATTGCCCGTACCGAGTCCGGCCGCACTTTCGCCCCGGCCTGCTCAATGCGCTCGGTGGCCAGCTCCCAATAATTGCGCTCGGCCGTGTTGATGTACTCCTGATTCCAGGGCTTACGCTCGACGTCCGCGTTGGGCGTTTCGCGCAAGCGGTAGTTGTGCGCGGTCTTAGCCGCGCCCTGCTGCGCGGTCTTAATCTTTTCAACTCGGAGAATGGCGTAGGCCATAAGGCAGTGGGGAAAAAGAGGTGGTTACAACTAATTATTAGCCCGAAGGGCCCACACCGGGCAAAGCCCGGTATAGTGGGTTATACCGTTGTTTATTTCGCGCTACTTGCTTACGCTTATTAATTACGATAACGGACAATTATTAGGAGAATACTTACGCTTAATATTTACGCTAGTGGTTTTCACTTACGAATATCACTTACGCTAATGGCTCTGACTTACGCTCCGTACTTACGCTTCTGGTAGACCTAGCGCGCTTTGTCCGAGCAGCCTGGGCCTTCAATTCCTGCTGCTGGTGGTACTGAATCCGGTCGATGATGGTGTTGTTCGCCACCCTGGCCCACCCCTC